>PMLH01000437.1 GCA_003159055.1 Myxococcales bacterium | reverse complement strand
AAGCAGATGTACACCTTCGACGACCGCGACGGGAAATCCGTCAGCCTGCGGCCGGAAGGAACCGCATCGGCCGTGCGCGCCTACGTCGCCGGATCGCTGTGGAACCGCGAGCCGGTCACGCGCTGGTACTACCTCGGCCCCATGTTCCGCCACGAGCGCGCCCAACGCGGTCGCTTGCGTCAGTTTCACCAGATTGGCGCCGAGGTGTTCGGCCCGCCCGGCCCGGCCATCGACGCAGAAATGATCGCGATGCTGGTCGCGCTGCTTGGCGAGCTTGGCATCAAGCGCGGCGACGTCGAGGTCGCGGTCAACAGCCTCGGCGCGCCGGAAGAACGACTCGCCTACCGCGAAACCCTGCGCGCGTACTTCTCGCGCGCTGTTGACAAGCTCGACGACTTCTCGCGGAGGCGGCTTGAGACGAACCCGCTGCGCATTCTCGATTCCAAAGATCCCGAGGTACAGGCGCTATGTGCGAAGGCCCCTATCCTGCTCGACGTGCTGGGAGATGGCTCCAAGCGCCACTTCGAGTCGGTGCGCCAGCATCTGACCGACCTGGGCGTCGAGTGCAGTCTCGACCCGCGCCTGGTACGCGGCCTCGACTACTACACCGGCACGATCTTCGAGATCAAAGCCAAGGTCGGCGACTTGGGGGCGCAGAACACCGTGTGCGGCGGCGGGCGATACGACAAGCTGGTGTCGTCGTTGGGCGGCCCGGACATACCGGCCATGGGCTTCGGCATGGGCGTTGAACGGGTGCTCCTGGCGATGACCACGCCGGCCGAAAGTTTCGAGTCCGGCCTGACCCTGTTCATCGCCGCCCTCGGGGAAAAGGCGCGCAGCTTCGCCCTCCCCGTCGCGCACCGACTGCGTTTGGCCGGCATTCGTACGGAAATCGAGCACCGCGACGTCGCCCTCAAAGGCCAGCTCAAGCGCGCCGACGCTTTGCGCGCGCGATTGGCGCTCATCGTTGGCGACAATGAGCTCGCCACCGGTAAGCTCATCCTGCGCGACCTGACCACGCGCCAGCAGTCGGAAATCACGGTCGACGAAATCGAGCCGCGCGTCCGGCAGGCGATGGACTGAGGACCGAAACCGTAGCCGGAACCGGCAGCCGGATCCGGGCACGGCCACCGTTTTCGCTACGACCGGCGGATTCGCGACGCCAACTCCAGAACTGCTCGTCCGTGCCGAAACACGCGGACGGTGCCCGAGGTCTGCGATATCACTACCGCGATGGCCTCGGTCTCGTGGGTGATGCCGGCGGCGGCCATGTGGCGCGAGCCGAGCCCGAGCGGAATCCGCACGTCCTTTTCCTCGAAATTCAGGTACCGACCGGCCGCCAGCACGACGCCATCCTCGCGAAGCACGAACGCGCCGTCGAGAACTGCGAAGGCGCGCAGGGCTCGCTTCACCTCGGGGCTAAGCATGTTGCGCTCGTCTTCGGAGTAGCCCTGGAACGGATTGAGGCTCAGCGGCCGCGACTGTTCCATCACCTTGTTCGAATCGCCAATCACGAACAGCGTTCCGACCGGCCGGCCTTCCCAGCCTTCCACACCGATGGTGACCGCCAAATCGATCAGCGATTCGAGAATTTCGGCCGAGACGCCCTCGGTCCGTAGGAAGCCGAAGCCCACGTCCTCGTCGTCGGGGCCAACGTTGACCACAAGAATGGAATCCGGCTTGCCGACCGGCCGGGCCGACAGCAGCGCCACCACCACGTCGCCCTCGGCATAGAGCCCGCGCGCAATACCGCTGACGATGGCCAGCTTCAACTTTTCCGTGCGGCCGAGGTCGTACTGCGGAAGCGAAATCACCTGCACGCCGGACGCCTCGACCACGGCTCGCTGGGCCTCGCTGACCACCGCCTGCACCAGCTTCTTGCGGGCGCCGGACTTGCCGCGAAAGACGTCTTCAGGCAACAGCAGATCGCCGACGTACAGCAGGTGATCGAAGCTGCGTTTCGACGCCAGGGCTACCGCCGATTTTATGAGCTCGATGTGGGTCGATTGCGCTTTGGGCATGGTCAACGTCGAGCATGCTACGCCAAGCCCGCGCCTTCGAGAAGAACAACTACCTTGGCAAGTACTCGGCGGTGGTGTCTTCCCAGGACACCGGGTGTGCATCAAGCTTTAGCCGGATGATGCGAAGGTCGGGCAGCCGAGCCATCACCTCGTCGAGATCCGGCGCCTCTTCCCGGCGCGCCAGCCCGACGATGCGTTCGCCTGCGAAATGGTAGGCGCCCGACGGCGGCAAGGGCGGGTCGGCGAACAGGAAGCGCAAACGGTCGGCATCGACCTGCGGCAACCAAATGAACGAGGCCGGCACGTCGGAGATCGCGACCGCATCCCGCACCGCCGCAGGCGCCGCTCTATCCAGCTTGATCGCCAAGTCCAGATCCTTCACCGATCCGCGCACGAGGAAAAGTCGCGTGCCCTTCGCCACGCCGTCGGCCACCGCACTTCCGGCGGCAGCGACCACCTGCCGGTAGAGCTGAATCTCGAGAGACCGGCGGTTTGTCGCCGCGACGCCAAGAGCAAGCAGGACCACCATCACCAAGGCCGGCAGCCACGCCTTGGCCTTTTCCAGCGCCAACGCCAACAGCAGCGTCAGCCCCATCGCCGAAAAGTAGAAGTAGCGCGCACCAACGACCCACCCCGCTGCCGGTAGTGGCAGCAAGGCGAGAACACTCCAAAGCGCAGCCACAGCGGCCAACCTCGACCGCCGCAATACGATGGCGGCGGCGGCCAAGCCGGAGCCCCCCACGACCCAGGCTGACCACTCGGGCAAGGGCGAATAGGAGGAAACTGCATGCATAGCCCCGCCGAGCATCTGGATGCCGACGGCCCAAAACGGCGCTCGCAGGTCGTTGCTGCCGCCCATCCCGTGCAGGACGGCATAGCGGGCCAAGAGGTAACCCGCCGCGATGGCGAAATAAGGGACCATGGCGGTCGCAATTTGTCGGACCAAGGCCTTGCTCTGCCTGCCGGAGGGCTGGTGACGGTACCAACAGATAGAACCAACCAGGAGGGGCAACACCAACGCGGTCTCCTTGCTGAAGAAAGCAACCCCCGCGAAAAGCAGCGATACAGTACGACCGGAAGGACGGGTCGAAAGCAGGCCCACCATCGAGCCCAGCATCGCGGCTGCGGCAATCAGATCCGTGCTCGCAGAAAACCACAAAGCCGCCTCACGCTGGGCCGGAGCCACGAAGAACAGCGCAATCGCCAACCCAGCAACTCGCCGCGACGCGCCCACGCCGTGCGCGACCACGCCCAACAGCACGGCACACGTGCCGTGGAGAAGAAATGCCGAGGCCGCGAATGGCCAGACGCTGCCACGCCCAAGACGTTCGAGCGCCCACCACAAGACCATCGGAATCGGCCGGTAATATTCGCCGCCGTGCTGGTCGACCACGAAGGCGACCAGCGGATTTCGCACCAGGCGCGCGAAAGCACGAAAGATGTAGTCGTCACCCAGGAAGGTCGTCGCGACCACGAAATCCCGCCCCACAAAGACCAGCAAAAGAAGGGCTGCGCAGAGCCAGGCTAGACGCTTCATGGGTAAAAAAGGTAAAGACGGTCCGTTTTTGAAGACTGCGCTGAAATCTGGGGGCATGGAATGAAACGTCTCCACACCATGAACATCATAGTCCAAAGGACCCAAACCGACAGCGGCCGCAAGGCACGACAAGGATGAAAGGAAGCTAGGCCATGCTCCGAAGGCAAATCGTTCCTCTTTTGGTCTTGGTGATAGCCACTACGGCCGCTTCAGCCCGCGGCTTCGCACAGGCCGCGCAGCTTTCCGGGACCGGCACCGTGGAGTACCACCTCGTGCACAAGTTTCACAAGTTCGTCGGGATCAGCAAGGCGATGGTGGTTCGCGGGACGGTGGACGCCTCGGGCCTCAAGGTCATGGCCCGCACGCAAGTTGGCACGTTCGACAGCGACAACGCCAACCGCGACGAGCACATGATGGAGACGGTGGAAGGCGAAAAATACCCGTGGGTGTCGGTTCGGGCCGCGGCGCCCGGGTTCAAGCTTCCGACCAGCGGCACGACCACCGTCACCGTCCAGGCTGCCGTAGAGCTGCATGGCGTCCCCGTCAACCGATCCATCGACATCAAGCTTGAAACCAAGGATGGCGTTCACTTCAAAGCCAGCTTCGAATTCGACGAAAGCCTGACCGCGCACAAGATCGAGCGACCGAGCCTGATGTTCGTTGCCGTGGACGACCTGATCAGAATCGTCGGCAAGGCTGACGTCACGACCAAGCCGTAGAAGACCGCTCCGCGGTTGCGAAGGTGTGCGAAACTGCGCGCCGTGGGTTCGGACCTCTGCCCGACGGACAACGCAACGGCGGCACCTGCCGTGTCGCTGCGCTTTGTTGCGGGCACCATCGAAGTCCTCGGACTGCCAATCGGGGCCGCGAGCCTGCCCGCCGACTGCCTTTGGGACGAGCGTAGCGCGTGCCTGCGCGCGCCCGCTTGGCGTTACGCCGAGATCGTGCTTGCGCTGCGCAGTCAGAAGATCGCGTATCTCGACGAAGCCCGGCGCTACCAGACGCTGACATCGGGCGCTCTCGTGCATCGTGAACCGCGCCCCTACCAAAAAGCCGCGCTTGCCGCGTGGTGCGGTGCCAGCTTTCGCGGCGTCGTGGTCCTGCCGACCGGTGCGGGCAAAACCTTGGTCGCGCACATGGCGATTGATGACCGTCGGCGCAGCACGCTGGTCGTCACACCGACGCTGGATCTGGTGCGCCAGTGGCACGACGGCCTGGGCGCGACCTTCGCCACGAAGATCGGCGTCATCGGCGGCGGCGACTACGACGTGCAGCCGCTCACCGTCACGACCTACGACTCGGCCTACCTGCACATGGAAAATCTCGGCGCTCGCTTCGGCCTGGTGGTCTTCGACGAGTGTCACCATCTTCCCGGCGAAAGCTACGCGCTCGGCGCGCGCTTCTGCCTGGCGCCTTTCCGCCTCGGGCTCACGGCCACGCCCGAACGGGAAGACGGTCGCGACCCCATCCTCACCGATCTGGTCGGCCCCATCGTGTACCGCAAGGACATCATCGAGCTGACCGGCCAATACCTCGCGGACTACGAAACCCTGCGTGTGACCGTCGACCTGTCGCCCGAAGAACGCGCCGACTACGACAACGAACGCGCCATCTATCTCCAATTTCTAAGCGACAACGGCATTTCGATGGCCAGCCCGAGTGGCTTTTCCGATTTCATCATCCGCTCGTCGCGCACCGAGGAAGGCCGCCGCGCCTTTGTCGCCTACCGCCGCCAGCGCGAAATCGCCTTCACCGCGCCGGCCAAGCTCGACTATCTGGAGAGGCTGCTCGATCAGCACCGGCACGATCGGACCATCGTGTTCACGCAAGACAACGCCACCGTGTACCTGCTGTCGCGAAGGTTTCTCATCCCCGCCATCACCCACCAAACCCGCGTGAGCGAGCGGAGCGAGATTCTGCGCGGCTTTGCGCAAGGCCAATTCTCCGCCATCGCCACCTCGAAAGTTCTGAACGAGGGCGTCGATATTCCCGAGGCCAACGTCGCCATCGTGATGTCCGGCAGCGGCTCAGTGCGCGAGCACGTGCAGCGCCTGGGCCGCATCCTGCGCAAGGGCGAAGGCAAGCGTGCCACCCTCTACGAATTGGTCACCGGTGGCACCAGCGAATCCATGACCAGCATAAGGCGTCGAGACCACATTGCTTACCGCTGACCTGGTTCACGTCCGCCGTCGCGGCGATCGATTGCTGGTGGTTCCGCTCGGCGAACCCGAGCGTCTACGCGCACGCGAGCTGGCGGGGATGGCTATTTCGCTCATCAAGGCGCATGTCGGACTTGCACGTGGCGCCCTCTTGGAAGCATGGAATCAGATCCCCGTCGCGCCGTCGGAGATTCGCCTGGCTCGTGGACTGTGGAAGCTCGCGCTGGATGCCTGCGAGTTCGACGAGGGCAACACGCTCGATCCGGCCGCGCTTCGCCGCGAGCTCTTCCTACGTGCGGCCAGCCTGCGCCAAGGTGAAGTGCACGCCTTTGACCGCGATTCTCTTCTGCGAGAAGCCGCCGAGGCGCGCCAGGTGACGGTGGAAGCCATCGAAGAGGCGCTCTACGCCGATCTGCCGGCGGCCCATGTGCTGCGCGAAGCCCGGCTGCCCTCGCCCGATGGACTGGTTGCCCACTACGATGTGTCGCAACACCAAGCGGTTCTGCTGCGGGCCGTGCGCGTCCACGCAAGCGTGTTCTGCGCCGACGCCGCCGGCTATCGCGACCTGTTCCGCAAGCTAAAGTTCCACCGCTTGCTCTACACCATCGCCAAGCTCGAGCGCGGCGCCGGCTATGTCATCGACGTCGACGGCCCTTTCAGCCTGTTCGAGCAGACCACCAAGTACGGCCTTCGCCTCGCGCTCGCCCTGCCCGCCCTCATGGCGTGCGCGCAATGGGACGTCACCGCCGAGCTACGCTGGGGCAAAGATCGCCGGCCGCTGCGCTACCACGCTCGCGGCGGCGAGAAGTGCCTGCCGGACGCAGCCACGGTGGAGAAAGCCCTGCCCGACGATTCGGCCGCGCTGCTCACCGATCTTCGCCGGCTCGACTCGCCTTGGCTGGTCTCACCATCGGAGACGATCCTCGATGTGCCGGGCATCGGGGTCTGCGTTCCCGATCTGCAATTCGTCCATCGCGAAACCGGCCAGCGCGTCTATCTTGAGCTGCTCGGCTTCTGGAGCCGCGCCGCGGTCTGGAAACGCGTCGAGATGGTGGAACGCGGCCTCGGCCAGCCCATCGTGTTCGCGGTCAGCAAGCACCTGCGGGTCAGCGAAGAAGTGCTTCCCGACGAGGTCCCCGCGTCCCTTTACGTGTATGCGCGCGCCCTCAGTGCCAGCGCGATTCTGGAGCGGGTGGAAAAGCTAGCGATTCAGGCGCGACCGCGCGAATGAGCGCTCGCCGCGGATGACCGCGGGCTCAGCGCCCGAGGCCGGTCACAGTCAGGCGGCTGCCACGGGTTCTCCCGTAAATCTCCGGCATGTACATGGCCTCGGCGCGTGCAGGCGGCAAGGCGAACTCGCCGGGCGTGATGGCCCGCAGCGCGACTGTGTGATGGTGTTCGCCCGCGCTCAAGTGATCGATGAAGAGTAGGACGCGATCGGGATGTCGCTCCTCATGACTGGTCAAGCGGCCGCCCGCGCTGTCGAGCCGGGACACGCCGTGGCCCCGTCCCAGGTTGTCCAGCACCGGCTCAAGCCCCGCGGGAACCGGCACATCGACGGCCTTCGGGTCAAGGACAATCCGCAAGCCGGGATCGGCAAGGATGGCCTGCCCAAGCGGTGCGACTTGCTGGTTGAACCGCACCCGCGGCTCGGCGCCCACGTCGATCGGCCCCGTGGGACCAAACTCCTGCACCGCCAGGGCCGGCGGCGGCGGCAGCGGCGGCGGACCTGTCGATGCCATTTCCGGTTCGACAACGATCGCGGGTCCGGTCGCGGATGGCGGGCTCTGCTGGCCGACCACCGCCAGAGGTCCGCCCAGTCGCTGCGAAAGCTGACAGGCAACCACCAGCAGCAGGGAGAGTGCAGGCCAGGAACCGTGCACGCGGGCCGCGCCATTCGTCATGGGAAGATAGACACCCGGCTTGGCGGAAGGTTCGCAGGTTTCGAGGCCCGAATGGCCAGGTCGGAGGTATCATCCGACCCATGCTTGCGACCATCGCATGGACATTGTTGATTGCCGGCTCGCCGGGAACGAAGCTGCAACCTGAAGTGGCCAAAGAGATGACCGATGTCATCGTGGCCATCAACAAGGCCCTGGGCCTCGAAAGCTGGGCGGACGAGGGGGAAAAACCGTGCGTCGACCGAGGCGGCCTGGAAGCCACAGCCAAAGATGTCAGCGCCGAAGACGCGCGAGCCTGCGCCGAAACCGCCATCGAACACGGTTTCCCGAATCTGGGTCAAGAGTACTTCGTTGGCCTCCCCATGGCCGATATCGGCCCGGTCACGGTCTTTGCGGTCGGCCGGAACGGTGCCGCTGGTTGGGGCGCATACTCGTGCGACCCGTCCCGGAAGTGCCCTCCGACCAAGCTCACCGCCGGCTCGAAGCAAGCCAAGCGCCTCGCCGACCGCTATGGCAAAGCCTGCATCGACCCCAAGACCATCTGGCTGCCGAGTCGCGCGGGTGTCTGCGACGGCCTCCCCATGGCCAGGCCCCCCGAACCAACCCCGGCACCGGCTCCCGCCCCTGCAAAGGCGCCCAACGCGAAACCGACGTCCAGCAGCTCGTCCACTCCAGTCCCCTAGCCGGCAAAGGAGTAGGTGCGAATTGTGTAGAGGCTAGACCACCTCCCCGTCGCCCGCGTCACGACTTTCCCTAGCGAGTAAGCACCGATACGGAGCTCCGGCCCGACGCACGAAAATTGCAGTGGTCAACCCGTCCCAGCGCGACTATTGTCTCGGCCCGGACAGTTCCCAGAAGTACGGGGTTCCTTCCCCAAACCGCGTGAGGGCCGGCGGGCTTTGCCCGACGGACCTCGTCGCGGGAGATGAAGGAACCCTCCCAGGGTTCCTTCCCAAAAAGACGGAGAAAGAAATGGCCAAGCTGACCGGAAAAGCTCTTGTCGCGCAGGGCGGTGGCCCGACCGCGGTCATCAACCAAAGCGT
>PMLH01000261.1 GCA_003159055.1 Myxococcales bacterium | reverse complement strand
TCAAGCGAGGACAGCACCGGTAGTGCCACGATAGGGATGAAGTACCCCGAGGAAATCTGGAAGACAGCCGGGCAAATGAGTGGCATCGGTGCCAGGCTTCCATCATGAAGCAACGCGAGCTTCTGCCAGTCGGCGCGCCGTCCATGTCGATCCGTCTTGCGCGGTTCGAGGACGTCTCGGGGATTCTTCGGCTGATCGAGCGCGCTATCGAGCACGGTTGCCGCGACGACTACGACGAGCGCCAGCGCCGATCGGTCTACGTGGGATATGCGTCTTCGCTGTTCATCGAAGCGCTGGGCCCGTTCGAAACCCTAGTCGCGGAAATCGGCGGGCGCTTGGTTGGTGCGACGCAACTCGATCCAAGGACAGGCTTGTTGCGCGCGCTTTTCGTAGACGCCGGGCTTCAGGGGCAAGGCGTGGGGCATGCACTCCTCGCGGCCATCGAATCGCGTGCCCGTGCCGCCCACTGCCAGCGTCTCTGCGGTGCGATGTCCTTGAACGCGGTCGGGTTCTACGAACGGGCCGGATTCCGCGCGCGGGGCGGACCAGAGGGCCTCCGTGGCGCCCCGACCTGGGTGCCGGTGCTATGGATGGAAAAACCTCTTGGCGGCGGTCCTTGAGTGCCGTGCCGCAGGCGCTATGGGGTCAACAGGTCGTGTTGGTTCCATCCTGCAGCATCCCCACCAACTTGCAGTATGCTGGCGGTCTGCCACGGCCATGATGACCTACCTCGACAACGCTGCGACGACGATGCCGGTTCCCGAAGTCATCGAGGCGGTGGCGCAAGCCATGCGCGACCACTTCGCGAATCCTTCCTCGCTGCACGGACTGGGTGCGGCCGCCGCGCGGACCCTGGCACGGGCACGAGAAGAGGTCGCGGCGCTGATTCACGCCGAGCCCGATGAGGTCATCTTCACGGGCAGCGGCACGGAAGCCAACGCCCTAGGCTTCCTGGGTTCGGCGCGCGCCGCCCGCGGTCGTCACGTGGTGGTGAGCAGCATCGAGCACGCCGCCGTCTACCAGTCGGCGCGCAAGTTGGCAGCGGAGGGTTGGGAGATAAGCGAGGTCGCGCCAGAAAGAGACGGCCGCGCCGCCGTCGAAGCGGTGCTGGCTGCGATTCGCCCTGAAACGTCGGTCGTGGCCATCATGCTGGCGAACAACGAAATCGGGGTCCTGCAGCCGGTGGCGGATGTCGCGCGCGCCTTGCGCAGCCTCGGCCGCAAGATTCACTTGCACGTGGATGCCGTCCAATTTGCCGGTCTCCTCCCGGTCGACGTGCGCACCAAGGGCGCAGATTCCATTGCCATCTCGGCGCACAAGCTGCATGGCCCGAAAGGCGTCGGCGCGCTCTGGCTTCGCCGGGGCAAAAACCTCGCGTCGCTCTACGGTGGCGGCGGACAAGAACGCGACTTGCGTTCCGGCACCGAGAACCTTCCGGCCTGCGTCGGGTTCGGTGTGGCCGCGACCCTGGCGCTTAAGGAGCACGACAGCGGCGCCCGCGTGGCGAAGCTGCGCGACCAGCTGGAAGACCTGATCTTCCAAAGTCTCCCGCGGTTGAAACCTGCGGTTTCACGGGTCACCCCACGCGCCCCCCAGATCAGCAGCATCCTGCTTCCCGATCTACCGGCGGAGCCGGTGCTGCATGCGCTGGAGGCACGGTCGGTTTTCGCATCGGAAGGTGCGGCGTGCTCGACGCGAACGCGCGAGCAAAGCAGGGTTCTGCGTGCGCTCGGCGTACCGACCAGCACGGGCTCGTTGCGCTTTTCGCTCTCGCGCATGACCACGTCCGAGCAAGTCGAGCATACCGCTTCCTCGCTGGCCGCGTCGGTGTCCGAGATCGCGCGCGCCGTCCGTCCGGGTCGCTGACTCGGCCGCGCACTGCAAGCACGCGGGCGCCGCTCCGGGCCGCCCACGCAACCGCGAAAAATGGTAGAGCGAAAGGAATGATCTCCATCCTGTGCCGCTTTGGCGAGCTCTTCCTCAAGGGGGCCAACCGCGGCTTCTTCCTGCGCGCGATGGCCGACAACGTACGGCGGGCGGTGCGCGACTTGCCCGACGCGAAAGTCTCGACGCCGTATGGGCGCATCCTGGTGCGCGTGCCGGACGAGCTGCGCGAGGACGCCTGCACACGCTTGGAGCGCGTCTTCGGCCTGGTTTCGGTTTCCGCTGGCGCTGAAGCTGCCCCGGACCTTGACGCCATCACCGCCACCGCCTTGGCCGAAGCCAGGCTGGCCATCGCACGCAATCCCGCCCTGGGCCACAGCTTCAAGGTCGAGGCGCGCAGAACCGACAAGCATTTCCCCATACGCTCGCATGACGTCGACTGCCACGTGGGCGGCGCGGTCATTGACGCTCTCGCGATGAAGGTCGATGTCCACCAGCCCAGCCTACGCATCGGCATCGAGATTCACTCAAGCACCGTTTACGTCTTCGCCGAAGTCAGGCCCGCTCCCGGCGGGCTGCCCGTCGGGGTTTCGGGCCGTGGTCTGCTTCTTTTGTCGGGCGGGATCGATTCGCCGGTTGCAGGATGGCTTGCCGCCAAGCGCGGCCTCGCGCTCGAAGCGCTGACCTTCCATTCTCCCCCGTTCACCGGTGAGCGCGCCAAGGACAAGGTCGTCTCGCTTCTGCGCATTCTGTCGCGCTGGCAGGTCGCCACGACGCTGCACGTGGCCCATTTCACCGAGGCCCAGCAGCGTCTGCGCGAGGCCGGGCCGGCCGAGCTGGCGGTGGTGCTCTACCGTCGCATGATGATCCGGGTGGCCGACCTGCTGTGCGACCGCTCGCGCTGCAACGCCATCGTCACCGGCGAAAATCTCGGCCAGGTGGCGAGCCAGACGCTGGTCAACATGGCCAACATCGAAAACGCCGCGCGCCACATCGTGCTGCGCCCGCTCTTGACCTACGACAAGATGGAGACCACGGCTCTGGCGCGACGAATCGGCACCTACGACACCTCGTCGCTGCCCTTCGAAGACTGCTGCTCGCTCTTCATTCCGGCCCATCCCGCCACCGCCGCGAAGCTGGCTGACGTGGAAGCAGCGGAACAGAAGTTGGACGTCTCCGCCGAAGCCGCCAACCTCGCGGCAAACTGCGAACGCATCGTGGTTTGACGTGAAAGCGCCAGTCGCGTTCTTGACTGGCACGGCCCGACGGGTGACGCAGTTGTTTCGCAGTTCGGCCAAGAGTCTGCCGAACGGCGGACAATCCCGAGCTACTATTCTCGAGCAGAGATGGCAGCGGCACGGGGACAAACCACGCAAGGGTGGCTGGATATGCGAGACGCCGTTCTCGTGCGGTCCGGTTTGGCCTTCGTCCTGGTCGAAGTGCTGCTTGCGATCGTCGCCGGGGTGGGCTTCGGCGAGGAGGCAGCGTCCGAGGCGCCAGCCACGCAGAGCAGACCAAGCGACGAAACCCGTCCAGACACGGCGCGACGCCGAGGAAGGATGCTTCCGGACCTGGACGCGCAGTCATTCACAAACCCTGCCACGGCCAAGAAGAGAAGACAGCGAGGCAAGCCGAGGCCGAACAGCCAAGCGAGCCCCACCGACCCTGCGCACCTGCCCGCCCACAGCCGCGACGACACCGGCAGGGTGGCACCCATCGATCTGCACGGCAATTCGAAGATCGCCGACGCGGACGCCACGACGGTAACCGATGAACGCGTGGTCCACCTCATCGGCTCCGTGCCGTCCGACGCGCCGGTGCCGACGAAGCCAGCGCTCGATCCGCCCCGCTTCGCCGACCCACCGCTGCCCGACGATGCCAATTCGCCCAAGTCTCCCGGCCCAGAAGAGGAGCCAGCAGCAGCGCCAGATGCCGACCTTCCACGCTCGCGCGGCGCCTCCGGTCCGCCTCCCCCGCCTGCCGTCGCCGAGCGTCTCGTGCCCGTGCCACCGTCGAGGAGAGAGAGCGCACAGGACGAAAATGCGGCCGAGCCGACCACGCCCGACCCACCGACCGACGAACCGCCTCGGCCGGGTCCGCCCATGGGCAGGGGGCCGTTGCCGCCAACCGTCGGCAAGCTGCGTGACGACGATCAGCCGGTGCTCGATGTCGACGTCCTCACGATCATCCGAATGGAAATCAAACGGCGCCTGCCCTATTTCCAGGGCTGCGCGACCGCTGCGCAACGCCGAGGGGAGAGTATCGAAGTCCGCCGACTGCAGGCCACCTGGGCGATCGCCGCCGACGGAAGCATCAAGGAAATGAAGCTCGATGGCATATCCGACCCCCAGCTAACTGCCTGCATCCTCCGTGCAGGCAGCCGGCCGTTCTCGGTTCAGCCGGGGATCGACCTGGTAATCCCCACGCCGATCGTCTTCGTACACTAGGCGAGGCGCCGGGCGCGGGATTGGGCTAGAAGACAGCGCGTGACAAACGCGAACGCCGCCGATCGAGCATCGTCGTCCGTTCCAGCGCCGCGCCGGATTCTGGTGTCGGTGCTCACCGTCGCTCTCGTGGTCTGGGGCTATCTCCGCTGGCGCGCCCATCCGAGTGTCTTCGACGACGCCTTCATTTCCTTC
Source organism: Myxococcales bacterium (assembly GCA_003159055.1). The sequence goes on along the minus strand of PMLH01000261.1, from coordinate 3,468 downwards.
CGCTATGCGCACAACCTGGTTGCTGGCCACGGCCTGGTCTTCAACCCCGGCGAACGCGTCGAGGGGTACACGAACTTCTTGTGGACCTTGCTTGCAGCGATGGGCATCGCCCTTGGGTGGGATCCGCTGGCCACCACCCAGACCATCGGCGTCGCCGCCTACCTATTGACCATCGCGTTCGCCGTGAAGGGCACCGCGCGCAAGTTCCGGTGCAGCCGTGAATGGGCGGTGCTGCCGTTGTTCGCGTTGCTGGTGTTGCCACCCACCTACCCGGCCTTTGCCGGTACCGGACTCGAGACCTCCTTCGTCGGACTTCTGATCCTCTTGACCGGACTGACACAGCAACTTTGGAATCAGGGGACTGGATACCAGCGTTGGCTGTCAGGATTGCCGCCGCTGCTTGCGGTTCTCACCCGGCTCGACGCTGGACTGGCCGTGCTGGCCAGTGCTCTCGTCATCGTGCTGGCCGAGCGCCAGTCCTGGCGGGGGCTGCGCGCGCGCCTGCTTCCAGCCATCGGCCCTGCCGCCGTCGCGTTTGCCATACATCTCGCGTGGCGGCTGCACTACTACGGCGACCTTCTCCCGAATACCTATTACGCCAAGGCCGCCTACCTGTTCAGTTTCGGCCCAGGCATCGAGTACTTGTTCGGATTCGTGCGCAGTTGTCCAGCGGCCCTGCTCCTCTTGGGGCTCACCGTCTTCGGCAGCCTGGCGGTCGACGATCCCCAGTCCCGGGCTTTCTCGCGCTACGTCGGCGTCGCGTTTGCGGCGCAGGCAGTATTCGTTGCCAAGGTCGGCGGCGATTTCATGGAATACCGATTGCTGTGGGAATATTGGCCAATTCTTGTCGCGGGCGGGTCGCTTGGAGCACTCAATTTGCTGCGCAAGAGCCTGCTTGCGGCGGCTGTGACAGTGGCCGTTGCGCTGGTGCTGGCCCCGACGCCTGTGAGTCTGGAAACGCAGCACCACATGCAATCAGTCTCAGAGATGGACGGGATCGCGAGTCGCACCCGCCGCGTGGGCACGGCGCTCGCCGACGTGTTGCCATCACAAACCATCATCGCCACCACCGCCGCCGGGATGGCCTACTTCGTGCCCGACCTGCAGGTCATCGATCAGTGGGGACTCAACCACCGCGCGCTGGCGCGCCTACCGGTCGAGCAAATCCGCGCCCGGGGGCACGTCAAGCCGGCCCCGCGGGAATACCTGCTTGCGCGCGGCGTGAATCTGCAGTTCGACCATCCCATGCTGACCCCGTGCTCGAATCCTCGCCGACAGAACCGCGCCCAGGTGTTCATCCGGCTCGGCAACGGCGACGAGTGCGTGCGCTCGGCGTATCTGACACCGACTCCCAGTCTGTCCCAGCACTTCTGCTCGCACCCCGAGCGATTCGTCTTGAATCAAGTGGACTGTTCTGCGCCGAATCTCGCGCGCTGACGCGGAGCTATTGCTGGTCGCTATTGCTTGGGAATGAGGCGCGCCATGGTCACGCCTTCGATCTTGCGGATCTTGTCGATCACGCCTTCGCCGACCTCGCCCTCGACGTCGATGATGTTGTAGGCCAGATCGCCGGCGCTCTTGTTCATCATGTCGATGATGTTGATCTTGTCGCCTGCAAGCACGGTCGTGATCTGCCCGACCATGTTCGGCACGTTGGCGTTGCCGACGACGATGCGCGTGCGGCCCATGTACGGCATCTCGCAGTTCGGAAAGTTCACCGAGTTCTTCACGTTTCCATACTTCAGGAAGTCGCTCATCTGGCGCCCCGCCATCACCGCGCAGTTGTCCTCCGCCTCAGGCGTCGAGGCGCCGAGGTGCGGAATCGGGATGACGTTCTTCTCGTCGAGCAGGTCGTCGTCCGGGAAGTCGGTCACGTAGCAGCCAACCTGGCCGGAGGCGAGCGCTTCCTTCATGTCGGCGTTTCTGACGAGACCGCCGCGCGCGAGGTTCACGATGCGCACGCCCCTCTTCATGATGGCGAATTGCGCCTTGCCCAGCATGCCTTTGGTGGCGTCGACCAGCGGCACATGCAGCGTGATGTAGTCGGATTGCGAGAGCAGAAGATCGAGGCTGGTCGCGCGCTTCACCGTGCGCGCGAGCCCCCAGGCCGCCTCGACGGAAATGTACGGATCGTAGCCGACCACGTCCATGCCGAGCGCCAGGGCGTCGTTGGCCACCATCACGCCGATGGCGCCAAGCCCAATCACGCCGAGCTTCTTGCCCTTGATTTCAGGACCGACGAAATCGTTCTTGCCCTTCTCGACGAGTGGCCCGACCTCTTTGCCTTTGCCCTTGAGGCTGCGCGTCCACTCGACACCGGGGATGATCCGGCGCGAGGCCAAGAGCGTCGCCGCGATGACCAGCTCTTTCACGCCGTTGGCGTTGGCGCCCGGCGTGTTGAAGACCACGATGCCGCGCTTCGAGCACTTGTCGATCGGGATGTTGTTCACGCCAGCACCCGCGCGCGCGATGCCCTTCAGCGAGGCAGGCAGATCCATCGCGTGCATGTCCGCGCTGCGCACAAGGATGCCATCGGGGTTGAGAATCTCCGATGCGGTTTCGAAGGAATCACGCGGTAGCTCGTCGAGTCCGATGGAAGCGATCTTGTTGAGGGTCTGAATCTTGAACATGTTTTCTGCCTCGCTGTGAAGGGGTGGCCCACTGCGCACTACCGGGACCCTATCCTGTCTGATAACGGTTCTCGCGTCTACCGGCTATGATAGTCGTCCATGGTGAGTGTCCTTGTCCTGGTACTTACCGCAGCGATGCCGGCGGAGGCCGCGCATCCCTGCGATGCCGTCGCGCCCTTGCCCGCAGAACCTCTGGTGGCGACGGCCGACGAACGAGCGTTGCACCTTGTGCCCGGCTTGCGCGAGCGAAGCAAGAAAGAGAATTGGTTCCGCGAAAAATCGTGGCGACCTGCCGTGCATCTGCGGGACGCGGACCTTGAACAAAAGCATCCACGGGTGGCAACGCCACCGAGGATTTCGGGAACGCCGAACGCTCAGGCTGAGAAGCGCCTGGCAGAACCCATGCCGCCGGTCGGAGCGCGGGTGCAGGCCGTGACCACGCTTTACAACATTTGGAATCGCGAAGCCCTGCCCCTGCTCGCCGGGCGGCCCTACAAACGACGCTTCCAGCTTTTTCTGCGCGACCACTACACCAAGCAGTCCACGCAGGCCGACACCCGCCTGGCTGGAGTGTTGGCGGCAGCGGCAATCAAATTCCACGCCCCGCGCATCGAGGTGGTCTCCGGCTATCGGTCGCCGAAGTACAACATGATGTTGCGCAAGAAAGGGCACCAGGTTGCGCGCGAGAGCCAGCACATGCAAGGCACGGCGGTCGACTTCCGCATTTACGGCGTGACCACCGAAGCTCTGCGCGAGTTCGCGCGCAGTCTTCGCCTGGGCGGCGTCGGCTACTACCCGCGCACGCGCTTCATCCACGCGGACACGGGCAAAGTCCGGT
>PMLH01000384.1:13080-13200 GCA_003159055.1 Myxococcales bacterium | reverse complement strand
GGTGCCGGCAAGGCCACCTATGACGGCGTCAACGCCTTCGCCTTCAAGAACCCGGACGGCGCAGTGATTGTGCAGGTCTACAACAAGGCCTCCGCCTCGACGAAGACGACCGTCGGGGTG
>PMLH01000384.1:0-13065 GCA_003159055.1 Myxococcales bacterium | reverse complement strand
CCGCCACGCTCGGTCCGGGTTACCGCGATAGGCTCCTAGCAGCCCGTGGCAAGAGTCTCCGCGTCGCCGTTTAGGTGTCTTCGGGAACGGCTGCTGCGTCGCCGCTCGCTTGAATGCCTCTGCCGGGTGGCACAAACTAGTTTCGTCGCAACCCGCGCGGCTTCTCGCCAGGCTCGAGCTTTTCGAGACTTGGGCCCTTCCCGCGATTCTTGCGGCGCATGTTGGGCGAGGCGCCGGTGCCCTTGCCGATGCGTCGGCCGATTTTTTCGATTCGTGAGGTGATGCAGCGATTGCATAGATCGGCGGTTTCGCGAATGCATGCTTTGGCAGGGTAGATCTCGTAGTGCACGCGATATTCGGGCGGAGTCAGGTTGGGCATCACGATGTTGGCCCCGCGCTGGAGGCCGAGCTCGCGACCCTCGGCGATATTCAGCGTCGCCAGCGCCGTGGTGCTCGGGATATTCGAGTCCGGACAAAGCAGGCGCGCCAGCGCGACCACCTTGTAGGTCATCAGTTCCGTCGCCGGAACTTGTCCCGGCACGGGGTCGGGCTCGGCTTGGCCGAAAGGCGTAGCCGGATGGGCAATGAACGGTCCGACGCCGATCATGTCGAGGTCGAGCTCACGAAAAAGCTCGAGGTCGCTCACCAGGTCATCGAAGGTCTGGCCGGGAATTCCCAGCATCACGCCGCTGCCGACTTCGTAACCGATGGGCCCAAGCTGGCGCAGGACCTCCATGCGCGACGGTCGCTTCCCGCCGCGCGGCGGGTGCATGCGCGCGAACAGCTCGCTGTTCGAGGTTTCAAAGCGCAGCAGGTATCGGTCGGCGCCGGCCTCGCGCCAGGCGCGCAACTCGTCGAGGGTTCGCTCGCCCAGGCTGAGCGTGATGGCGACCCTCGCCTCGGCCTTGATGCGCCGGACGAGGTCACTCACCAGATCGATCGTCAGTCCGTCGTCCTCGCCGGCCTGAAGCACGACCGTGCCGTAACCAAATGCGCGCGCCTGCTTGGCCGCGGCCACAATCTCGTCCTGGCTCATGCGGTAGCGCGTGACATCGCGGTTACCGGCGCGCAGCCCGCAGTAGTGGCACTGTCGCAGGCAGTGGTTCGAGATCTCGATCAGCCCGCGCAGGTGAACCTCGTCGCCGACATGTTCCCTGCGCACGCGGTCGGCTGCTTGCCACAGCTCTTCCAGCGCGCCGGCATCCTCACAGGTCAGCCAGCGCAAGATCTCGGTTCGGTCGAGGTTGTTCATGGTGCTGCTGCTGCTGTTCTTGACACGCGCGACGGTTCGCGGCCAGGGCCGACGTCACCGGGACCCAAGGCCCGCGCGAATGCCCGACAGTAGTGCGGCCAGATCGCGGCAGCTCTGCACGCGGTCCTCGGGACGCTTGGCGAGCAGCCGCAGCAGAACGTTTTCCAGCTCCTCGGGAATGGCGGGATTGAGCTGCCGTGGCGGCGTCGGTTCCTGAGAAAGGTGCGCGAGCAGAATGCGCATCACGTCCTCGGCGTCGAACGGCACCTGACCGGTGAACATCTTGTAGCCGATGCACCCCAAAGCATAAAGGTCCGCCAAGTGCGTTACGCCGCCGAAATCGCTGGTCTGCTCGGGGGCAACGTAGTGGGGCGTGCCGGCCATGGTGCCAGCGCGGGTCAGCCCCTTGCCCGCCGAGGATCGCTTGGCGATGCCGAAGTCCATCACCTTCAGCACGCCGTCCTCGGTGAGAAAGAAATTGTCGGGCTTTACGTCGCGATGGACGGCGCCGTGGTCGTGGACGACCTGCAGGGCCTGACAGGCTTGGACAAGAAGTTCGAGTCCTTTGTCGATTGGCAAAGGCCCCTCTTTCAGCAAGGCGCCGAGATCCTGCCCTTGCAGCAGCTCCATGGTGATGAACTTGTTGTCGCCATACGTGCCGATGTCGTGCATGCGGATCACGTTCGGATGGGAAAACTGCCGCGACAGCGAGACCTCTTGCTTGAATCGCCCGAGGGTTTCATCGTCGACCAAGCCGGCGGCAAGAAATTTGATGGCAACTGGCTCGTCGAGCTCGTTGTCGTGTGCCTTCCACACCGCGCCCATCCCGCCCTGCCCGATCTTCTTCTCCAGGCGGTAGCGGTCGCTGATCACAAGGCCTTCCTTGAGCAGGCCGCCTTCGGCCAACGGAACCGAGGAGACCGCAACGTGGCGAGTCGCCGAGGCCGGCGTCTTGCCCGGAGGCAACGGCAGCGACGGCAACGGAGGCAAGTCGGGCAGATCAGGCAGGTCCGGCAGAGGCGCGTCGTCGGAGGACAAGTCGCCGAAGCCGGCAGACCGCGAGGCCACGACCACCGGAGTCGTGTGCCGCCGTAGCGCCTCCCGGAAGGATTGCTCTTCGTCGACGATACGCTCGAAGTCCTTGGCGGAAGCGCCGCGGTCTTCGGACAGCGCGGCCTGCAAGCGCTGGTCGGTGTCGCGGTAGCCCGGCCGGCGCGCGAGCAATTTCGCGTAGCAGTCGGCAGCGTTGTCGAACGCCTGTGTCGTCTCGAACAAGATGGCGAGCTTGTAAAACATCTCCACCTCTTGATCGTCGGCCGGGCCGGTGCTCACGAACGGCGCAAGAAACTGTTCCAGCTCGAAGGTCCAGTGCGACCGATCGGTGGCGACCGCAACCGCCTTCGCACATGCCTCGCGGTAGTGCGCATGACTGGGCGGAACCTTGAGCAGACTGGCGAGCGCGCGATCGCGATCGCGGATTTTGAAATAGCAATCGGCCGCCTCGAACGGCATGTCTGCCTCGGAGCAAAGGCCAGCAGCGCGGTCGAGCTTGCCGAGCGCCAACGCAAGCCGTGCGGCGTCGGTCCAGCACTTGAGGCGCGCGTAGGTTTCCATGGCGACCTCTCGCTTGCCGCTCGCCTCCAGGCGCCGGGCCGACTGCAATTCGTCGTCCTGGGTGCTGTCCTTCTTTCCATATCCGGCCAGTTCGACGCCATGCCCCTGCGCCGATTCGACGCGAGCGGCGTTGACCAAGTCGCCCACCGACTGCAACAGTTCCACCGCACGCTGTTTCTCGTCGATCGCGAGGAACAGCTCCACCGCTTGCGCCGGGTCGCCTGCGCGGGAAAAGCAGATCGCGGCTTTCAGCAGTGCCCCCTTGGCGGCGGCGTCGATGTGCGCGGGTTGCGTTCGGTCATACCCGGAGGCGCGCAGAAGCATGGCGCCCGCTTCACCGAAGTGCCCGGCGGCAAGATACGCACGGGCCGCATCGTCGTGCGCCCCTGCACGCGCGAAAGCATCGCCAGCGCCTTTGCCGTCGCCGCGCTTTTCCAATGCGCGCGCCTGGGCGACGATCTGCTTTCTGTCTTCCATGCTAGGGCTCCTCGGGCAGATCGGCGGCCATGCGCCTCAGCACGTCGGGGAAATTGGCGACGCGCAGACCTTCTTCAAGCGTGATCACGCCATCTTTGATGTACTGGAAAACACAGGTGTCGAGGCTGCGCATCCCGCTGCCGGGATCGGCGGTCTGAAGATAGGCGTCGATCTGGTAGCACTTGTTTTCGCGAATCAGGTTGGAGATGCCCACGGTTTGCAGCATCACCTCCATCGCGGCCATGCGCCCCTCGCCGCTCGCGCGTTTGACCAGCATTTGCGCCAAAACCCCACGCAACATGACCGAGACCACACCGCGGATTTGGTCGCGCGATTCTTCGGAGAACACGTCGATGATGCGATCCGCGGCCTTCGATGCCGAATTGGTGTGCAGGGTCCCGAAAACCAGGACGCCGGTTTCTGCGGCTTGTAGCGCGACCTGAATGGTTTCCAGGTCGCGCATCTCGCCGGTGACGAGGACGTCGGGCGATTCACGCAAGCTCGATCGCAGCGCGCTGGCGAAGCTTTCGGCATGCCGACCAACTTGCCGCTGCGTGACCACGCTTTGGATGGGCGTGTGCACGTACTCGATGGGATCCTCGATGGTGATGATGTGCCGATTCGAGGTCTTGTTGATCTCATGCACCAGCGCCGCCAGCGTCGTCGTCTTACCCGAGCCGGTCGGGCCGGTGATGAGCACAAGGCCGTTTTGCAGCTCGGTCAGCTTCTTCACCACCGGCGGCAAGTTCAGTTCTTCGATGGTCGGCAAGCGGTTGGGCACGATTCGAAACACCGAACCGATGCCGCGCGCCTGCTGGAACATGTTGGCGCGAAACCGCCCACTCTCGGGTAGCTCGTAGATGAAATCCAGCTCCTGCTCGCGCTCGAACACCTCGCGCTGTTCGGGGGTCAGAATTTCCAGCAAGAACCGCCGCGTATCGGCGTCCGACAGGGCACGGAAATTGAGTGGGACCAAATCGCCGTCATGACGAATCAGCGGGGTCACACCCGAGTGAAAATGCAGATCGCTCGCGTGCTGCTCGACCACGAGCCGCAAGAATGAATCTAGCCTGGCCACGATGCCCCCCTCATGCGTCCGCCTCCGCCGAATTGCCCGACGCCTCGGCCGCCTTCGCGTCGGCGAGAATCTTCGCGGCATCCGGTCCGGCGATCACCAGCTCGAAGTTCTTCTTGTTGGCCGCTTTCATGTAGGCCTCCTCGGCGCCGACCAAACCCGCGCGGTACAGCCGCTCCAGATCCGAATCCATCGACTGCATTGCCGCCTCGCGCCCGGTGGCGATCACCGACGGAATCTGGAAGGTCTTGCCCTTGCGGATGAGGTTGGCGATGGCCTCGTTGTTGACCATGATCTCGACCGCCAGCACGCGCCCCTGTTCATCTTTACGGCGGAGCAGGTACTGGCACATCACCGCGCGCAGGGTGTCGGCGAGCAGCGTGCGCACCTGCGGCTGCTGGCCACCCGGGAAGACGCTGATCATGCGGTCGACGGTGGTGTCGACGGAAACCGTGTGCACGGTGCCGAGCACCAGGTGGCCGGTCTCCGACGCCGTCAGTGCGAAGCGGACGGTTTCCAGGTCGCGCATTTCCCCGACCAGGATGACGTCGGGATCCTGTCGCAAGGTGGCTCGCAGCGCATTGTTGAAGGAGTGCGTGTGCGTGCCGAGCTCGCGCTGGTTGATGAGGCACTTCTTCTGGGCGTGGATGGCTTCGATCGGATCTTCCAGCGTGACCACGTGGCGCGACGACGTGCGGTTGATGTGGTCGATGATGCCGGCCAAGGTGGTCGATTTGCCCGACCCAGTCGGTCCACCAACCAACACCAGACCGTTCTTCAGCTCGGCGAAGCTACGCACGATCTCAGGCAAGCCCAGGTCTTCCAGCACCGGTATCTTGTCCTTGATGATGCGAAAGACGGCCGAAAGCCCAGGAAGCTGCTGAAATACGTTGGCGCGAAAACGCAGCGATTCGGATTTCACGTCGAGCGAGAAGTCGACGTCGCGCAGGGCCGCCAGGTCCTCGAGTTGCTTTGGCGTGAGACTGGGGGTCAGGATGGTTTGCACTTCTTCCGCAGAAAACACGTGCGCACCGAGTGGCATCACTTTGCCGAGCTTCTTGATGTAGGGCCGCATGCCCGACGCCAAGATTAGGTCGTCACCCTCTGCCTCGGCCAGCCCGGTGAGCAGCCGTTCCAGCAGCGAAAGCGAGTTGCGGTCGTGCGCCGGCCCTGCGTCGGCGTCACCCAGGTTCCAGCGCATGAGCAGCGCCCGGGCCGCGGCGCGGACGCTGTGATCGCTCGCCTGCGCCAGAGGCAGGACTGCCCCCGCTTGGCCCGGCTCGTCCAAATCTGACAAGCAGGAAAGGATGGCCAACTGCATTTCCGCGTCGGCATCCGGCAACAGCGCCGCCACGTGCGGCGCCGCCTCGCCAGCGCGCATCGCTTGCAGCGCCTCGATGCACGCCCGGCGCAAGTCGGGCTCACGGGCCAGCAGATCGAGCAGGTAGGGCACCGCTTCGCGCAGGCCGATGGCGCCGACCGCCTCGATGGCACGCTCGCGCACCCACCAATCCGTATCGCTTTGGGCCGCGCGCACCAGCGCCCCGAGCGACGCCGCATCCTTGAGCCGCAACAGCGCATCGGCGGCGTAGCGCCGAACGATGTCCGACGGGTCCTGCAGGTAGCTCACCAGGTGGCGCGTGAGCTGCCGGCCTGCCATCGCGACCAGGGCATCCATCACCCGCTCGCGCACCCACCAGTCCTCGTCGCGCAGGTGGCGCAGAAGGCGTGGGGCCAGCTCGCCGGTGGGGTCGCCCACCCTCTTGGAGATGTCGACCGCCATGCGGCGCACGTCTACGTCCTTGCTGCGCAACAGCCACAGAATCGTGCGCGCCAGATCCACCTTGCCCGCCAGCGCCAGGCTGGTCAGCACCTCGGCCGCGCGGGCGCGAACGTCAATCTTCTTGAAGTTGAGCGCCTCGACCACGATGGGCAGCACCCGATCGTTGCCGATGGTTTCCGCCACGGCGAGCACTGCCATACGGATCACGTGCGGCCCCGCGTGCAGCTTGCGCGCGAGCAGGTCGACCGCGCGCGGTGACGTGAACCGGCCGATGGCCTCGATGGCGGCCTTCACGAAGTTGATGTTCTTCGAATCGAGAAGCGGGCCGAGCGATTCGAAATAGTCGTCCTCGCTGCAAACCGCGCCGAAGGAGGCCGCCGCTTGCACCGCGACCCGCTCGGTGCTGTCGGAAAGCGCGTTGGCAATCGCCTTGGCGGCGCCGCGAAGGTCTTTGCTCATCAGCTCCGCGTTGCCAAGGTGCCGAAGTGCGATGATCTTTTCCGCGACGTTGCCCGCCGCAAGCACGGAGGTCAGCGCCGGAATCGCAACCTGGCGCCCGATGGAGATCAGAACATCCATCGCTTCCAGGCGCCCCTCGAAGCCGCTTTCCCCACAGTAGCCTGACACGGTCTGAAATACCGTGGTTCCGCCGACTTGCTTGAGCACGGTGGCCGCCGCCCGTCGCACGGAGGCGTCGTTTTCCCTGAGCACCTCACACAGCTCGGCGTGCCCCTCGACGCTGTTCACCTTCGGCAGCAGCGGAACCAGGATCGAGCTCAACTGCGCGTCGGCGTTGTGAAGCGCCCGCACATACGGAAGGAACAACCCCTTGTCGACAACCTTTTCGGCCAAGCTGCGAAACACGAACAGGCGATTGGTCTGGTCGCGCGAATCACCCGGCAGCCCCTTGCTGAGCAACACCGAGAGCAGGCGTTCGATGTCGTCCCTCCCAAGCGCAGGCACCTCGGCGAGCAGCGCGTGCACCTGCGCTGGCCCCGGCCAGCCCGCCGTCTTGAACCTGCGAAGCAGCTCTTTGTTGTCGATCATGCTTGGCTCTCGTCGTCCAGGTCCGCTCGCACGCGATCGGTCGCCACGGCGCAGCAGGCGCACCGCCTTCCTAGTATCGGTCAGCTCGGCACGGAGCACAAACCGGGCGAGGGCGAAAACTCAAGACGTGTCCATCACTCGCGGACCGAGCCCGGCCGAGCGAGCAAGCCCGCCCGCGAGGCGCGACGAGCGCGCATAGCGCGGGCTTATGTAAGCGAGGAGAAACGAAGCGGTCGGGCTGCGCAGCCGGGCTGGCGAAGGGAGCGATTGATGGACACGTCTTCAGTCCCGGAGCGATATACTGGCGGAACTTTGCAACCCGCACCGGATCTCATTCTTGCCTCGGCGTCGCCTCGGCGCCGCGAATTGCTCATGTCGCTCGGACTTACCCTTGCCATCGAGCCGGTCGACATCGACGAGGCGGTTCGCGCTGGCGAGCCGGTACGCGACTATGCGACCAGAATGGCGGCGGAGAAGGGCGAGGCTGCGCTGGCTCGGCTCGGCAGTCCGAAGCTCGCCGTGCTGGCGGCGGATACCGTTGTCTCGCTCGCGAATCAGATTCTCGGCAAACCCGCCGACGAGGTCGAGGCCGCCGCCATGCTGGGGACGTTGGCTGGGCATCGGCACGAAGTGCTAACCGCGTATCGCATTTGCTTTGGCGAGCAGAGGGTCGAGCGCCTGGTCAGCACGCAGGTAAGTTTCCGCTCGCTCGACGCGAAGGAAGTGGCCGCCTACCTCGCGTCGGGCGAATGGCAAGGCAAGGCCGGCGCGTATGCGATTCAGGGCATCGCCGGTGCCTTTGTCACCGACGTGCGCGGATCGTTCACCAACGTGGTCGGGCTGCCGCTGGCCGAGGTGCTCGCGGATCTGCGGGCGTTGCAAGCGCTGCCCGGGTATCCGCCGACCGCATTCGGGGTCTTGCATTGAACCGCGCAGAGCAGATTGCAGCCAACTTGCACGACGTGCGCGAGCGCATGGATCGCTCCCTGCGCGTCTCGGGCCGCTCGCCGGACAGCGTGACCCTGCTGGCGGTCAGCAAGACCGTGGTTGCCGAGGACATCGTCGCCGCGCTTGCGGTGGGACAGGTGAATTTCGGCGAAAACTACGGACAGGAATTCCGCGACAAGCACCTCGCCGTCGCGCAGCGGCTGCACACGGCGGCGGGACTGCCCGCGCCGCGCTGGCATTTCATCGGCCCTCTGCAGAGCAACAAGGTCAAGTATGTCACCGGCAAAGTGGCGCTGGTGCACTCGGTGGGCTCGCCGGACGTGCTCGGAGCGCTCGAGGCCAAGGCGGCCGCATTGGGCGTAATTCAGGACTGTCTGATTCAGGTCAATGTGGCGGGCGAAGCGCAGAAGAGCGGCATTGCGCCGGCCACGTTGCCCAAGATTCTCGACGGTTTCGCCAACCTCAGCCACGTCCGCTGCAAGGGTCTGATGGTCATTCCGCCCTACGACGCAAATCCAGAGTTGTCGCGTCCGCATTTCGTTGTCCTGCGCCGCTTGCAAGAGGAACAGCGCAAGCAGGCGCGACCCAACGTCACCCTCGACCAGCTTTCCATGGGGATGAGCCATGACTTGGAGGTGGCGATTGCCGAGGGCACCACCATCGCTCGGGTCGGCACCGCGATTTTCGGAGAGCGCGCATGAGCACACCGTCGCCGTCGGACAAGCAGCGTTTTCTCGGACTGGCCATCGCAGAAGCGGTTCGCGGCGCGACAGCCGGGCAAGGCGGGCCGTTTGGCGCGGTCGTCGTCAAGGATGGGGTGGTCATCGCAACGGCGGCGAATGCGGTGGTCGCGAACAACGATCCGACCGCGCACGCAGAGGTACAGGCCATCCGTGCCGCGTGCACAGGGTTGGGTTCGTTCCAACTCGACGGTTGCGACGTGTACGCCAGCTGCGAGCCCTGCCCCATGTGTCTTGGCGCCATCCTGTGGGCGCGACCGCGCGCGGTGTACTTCGGCGCCACCCGCCAAGAAGCAGCCTTGGCCGGCTTCGACGACGCCGTCTTCTATCAGGCGCTGGCGGGCGCCGACGTTGCCTCGCTTTGGCGCGAGAAGGTCGAGTGCGAAAATGCCAATGCGCCGTTTGTCGCCTATGCCGCCCTGCCCGGCAAAGTCAGGTATTAGAGCACCGAACGGTTTGACTCCAGTACAATAGGGTCACGATGACTTCTTCCTCCAGGCGTTGGCTTGGTTTCTTCTTCGTGTTTTCCGCTTGCGCGAGCACGGCAGGGCCACCGCAGCCCCAGGTCACAACCACGGCTCCCGACGCTGCCCGGCCCACCGATCCGCCCCCGTTCGCGCCGCTTGTGGGTCAAAACGCGCCGGCCGCGGCCGCGATGGGGCCCGGCCGCGTACAACTGGAAATTCGCCAAGCCATTTTCACCGCCGCCTGGACGGCAGTGCGCGACAAGGATTTCGACAAAGCCTTGGTTGCGCAAGACTGGGAAGCCCTGCGTGTGAAGTACCAGCCCTTGGCTCTGGCCGCCCCCGACGAGCCAACCTTCTACCGAGTGCTCAACGAAATGCTGGGCGGGCTTGGACAGTCGCATTTGGAAGCGCACGGCCCCGGCGAAACGCCCGAGGAAGACGCGGCCGAGGCCCAGCCGATCCCGTCGCAGGGCGCGGCCGAGGTGATCGAAATCGGTACCGGAACAGGCGATCCAGGCCTGGTGGTGCGCGAGATCGAGGGCAAGCCCACGGTCTTCTCGGTGCGACCTGGATCTTCGGCGGGGCAAGCTGGCCTGCGCCCTGGCTACCTCATCACGACCATCGGTGGCCGCGCTGTCGCCACTCTGCCCGCTTCTCCCCGTGCGCTTCGCCCCGTCGAGGAACGCTTCCGCTTGCGCCGGCACGCCGCACGCCTCCTGTCAGGGCCTGCCGGCAGCCGGGTCAGCGTGCGCTTCCTCGACGGCGACGATCAGGCTCACGAGGCCATGCTGACCCGCGATCCGCCCGCGCGGCCGGCCGTGCGAGCCCTGCTCATGCCGCCCATCGTTCCCGAGGTTCGCGTATCGCACCGAGGCGAGGTCAGCATCGTCGCCTTCAACTTCTTTCTGCTCGAGCCCATCCTGGCCGAAGTCCACAAGGCCATCGAGAATTCCCGCCGTAGCGGCGCCAAGGCCATCATCTTCGATTTGCGAGGCAATCCAGGCGGCTTCGGCGGCATGGCGATTCCAGTCGCGGCTCGCCTGGTTTCGCACGAATTCAGCCTCGGCTCGATCCAATTTCGCGATTTTGCCAACGACCTGGCCGTCGCGCCCTCGCTCGGCAGCAAGCCATTCGTCGGAAAGGTCGTCATTCTCACCGACGAAGGCAGCGCTTCGACGTCCGAAATCCTCGCCGCCGGCTTGCAGGAAGCGAAGCGCGCCATCGTGGTTGGCGACAACACCGTCGGCGCCGCGCTCGGCTCGACCATCGAGGCCCTCCCCGGCGGTGCGGTGATACAAATTCCCGTCGCCGGATTCAAGACACCCAAAGGTATTGCCATCGAAGGTCGCGGCGTCCAACCCGACCGGCGCGTCCTCGAAACCCGCGCCGCCCTGCTCGCCGGTCACGATCCCGTCCTCGAGGAAGCCTTGCAAATCGCCCGCTCGGCGAAGTAGTCGACGGCGTGTTCTCCACAGCCGCCGACGGCGGGCGCCGGTCTGGCGAATCCCGATCTCACTTCGGTCCGAAGGTCGCGGGATCCGCGAGGACGTGGAGGCGCGCAGCGACGCCGGCCAAGCGCTTGTCGCCGGTCCAGATCACATGACTGCCGGCCACCGCGCTTGCCAACAGATGGGCATCGATCCATCCGATGCCAGAAGCATGTAGCTTCTTGGTGGCGATCATCGCGAACACCTCGTCATCGTCGACGACCTGAACGCTGGGGAGTTGCGCGAGGAGTTGAAGAATCTCCTCCCGCCTGGAGATACTTCCGAGCGCGATCTCGCCGCTTACAGCAGGGTGACAGACCACGCGGTTCGCCGCCAGCAGCGAGCGCAAGGGCAATGCAGAGGTACGCCCGGCTAGGAAGTCTATCCAAACCGACGTGTCAGCGAGAATCATGATTGTCAATCCACGCGGCGCCGTGCAGGCGCCTTGGCGACAGGATCGGTTCCGAAAAAGGTGGCCAGTTTTTCGCGCGCGGCCTTGGCCAGAAGCTCGCGCAAGCCCATCTCGACGACGGCCGTTTTCGTGGATGCGTTGGTCACGCTCATGGCCTTGGCGACCAAATCGTCATCAATATTGAGCGTGGTCCGCATGCATACGATTGTATCCATTCGATATGCATCTGCAAGGCATACCGCCTCCCGGCCCGATCTCGCCGCTTGACGCCGCTTGGCTTTCAGACCAAGCATGGGCGACATGATCGCGCTCTTTGCCCTGCTGCTCGCCGTCGACGCCGGAACGCCTTCTGAAACACCCTCGCAAGAAGCCGCGACACCGGCCATGGCACAGCCACCGTTGCGCGACGCCAAGGCAGTTCTCGCCGACTACGCCCAAGCCATCGGCGACGAGAAGCTTTGGAAGAAACACAAGAGCGTGCGGGTCAAGCGCGAGGTCTCGGTCAAGGCCATGCAGTTCGTCAGCCACGAGGAAACGCGCGTTGCACGCGGCGGGAAGATATTCGGCGAATCGCAAATGCCAGGCATGGGAACCTTCCGGCGCGGCTGCGACGGCCGCATCGCTTGGTCCGAGGATCCGATCGGTGGACTGCGCGTGCTCAAGGGCAGCGAAGCCGAGGACCTGCGTATCGCGGCCACCTGGAATTCGGAATGGCACTTGGCCGACATCTACGCCAGGGTCTTGTCCGTGCCGCCGCCCAAGACCGTTCCCGCCGGGCCGTCGTGGGAATGCGTCGAGTTGCATAAGGCCAAGGGGCAACCGACGCAGATTTGTTTCGACCGCAAGACCCACCTGCGCGTCTGGGAACAAGGCGTTCAAGCATCACAGGGCGGCCAAGTGCCCTACGTGACGAAGTTTTCCGATTGGCGACTGGTCGACGGCGTACGGGTGTGGCACGAGGAGGTCGTGACCGTCGGGCCCGTCACCATGGAAGGCCGCATCGTCGAGATCATCTTCGACGAGCCCATCCCGACGAACCTCTTCGCACTGCCTCGAAAGAAGTAGCCCTTTGTTTGCCGGCCAGGGGGCGTTTCCTTGTCCTTGTGCGCCTGGTGCTTACCTAGGGGCATATGCGACTCGATAAGCTCACCATCAAGGCACAGGAAGCACTTGCTGCGGCCCGTGACCTTGCCGACCAGCGAGCCCATCAGGAGGTTACGCCGGAGCACCTGCTGCACTCCTTGCTTACGCAGGAGGACGGCGTGGTGGTAGCGCTGTTGCGCAAACTGGGGGTTGACCCTGAAGCCATCACGCGCAAGGTGGACGAAGCTCTGGAGAAGCAGCCGCAGGTGCGCGGTAGCACCGCTGAGGGTTTCGTTGGGCGACGGCTCAAGGATTTGCTCGACGAGGCGACACGCCAATCCGAGGAATTCAAGGACGAGTACGTTTCAAGCGAGCACTTGTTCCTGGCCATGCTGGCCAAGGACATGGGCGACGCCAGCCGCATCTTGCGCGAAGCCGGCGTTGGTCGCGACGACCTGCTGAAAGCGCTGGCCGACGTGCGCGGCAATCAGCGCGTCACCGATCCGGAGGCAGAACAACGTTACCAGGCGATGGCCAAGTACACGCGCGACCTGACCGACCTGGCCCGCAAAGGCAAGCTGGATCCGGTGATCGGTCGCGACGAAGAGGTGCGCCGTTCGATGCAAGTGCTGTCGAGGCGAACCAAGAACAATCCTGTCCTGATCGGCGAGCCCGGCGTG
>PMLH01000152.1 GCA_003159055.1 Myxococcales bacterium | reverse complement strand
TCGTGCCGAGGTCGACGGGCCGCAAGGTCAACGTGTTGCTCGTCGTCCTCGTTCCGACTATGCCCGTGCCGTTGACGTACACCACGCCCTGGCTTCCGTCGATGGTGACCGCGATGTGCCGCCAACCGTCGGCCGGGACGATGCGGTTGGCGTAGAGCAACTGCTCGCTGCTGAAGCCGTTCGTGGTAATGGCGATCTCGATCTGCGAAGCTGCATTCTGCGGTGTCAGAAAGAAGTAATCGCCACCCGTGTATGGGGCGCTATCGAGGTGTGCGTTGATTCCGACGTCGAAGGCACGTTGCCAGTTCTGTGCCGTGTTCACCTTGATCCAGAACGCGACGGTAACTGCGGCCGCTCCGTTGAAGATCGACGGCGGCATGGACACGTAGCCATAGCCGGCCTTGAGCAGTGTCAGGGCATTGCCGACCTTCCCCACCTCGAATCGATAGCCAGTTCCCGACGTCGCCGTGCCGACGTTGGTAGGCAAGCCGATGCTCAGCGTAGCGTCGTTGCCATTCCCCGATTGATCGGGCAAGACCACGCCATTGGCGCTTTCGCACGAGTAATACGCCACCAGCCCGGTTGGTAGCGGAATCGCGTCGACACTATCAACCGCGAGATCGGGCGGCGCATCCGGGCCACTGTCGGATCCGAGAGCGCGGCGCAGATCTGTTCCAGCATCCAGCAAGATCGTGCCATCGGTGCCGCCGGTGCCGCCCAAAGGCGTGTCGGTGCCTCCGGTGCCGCCCAAAGGCATGTCGGTGCCTCCGGTGCCTCCGACCCCGTCCCCGCTGCCCGATTCGACGAGGGAGGCACCATCTTGTGAAGGGCCACCATCCCCGGCAGCATCGAGGTCGTGGAGATCCGCCGGGAATACGGCATCGTTCGGCGACCCACCGACGTCCGTCTCCGGCATGGTGCCTTGCCCTGCTTCCACGATCGTGCTGTCTGCGCTCGCGTCGGGGCGTAGGGCGAGATCGCTTGCCGACGCGGTGCCGCTCGTCGTGGCTTCGTCCGCCAGCGAACCCGTGTCTGCAACGGCGATGTTCTCCCCTGTGTCCACGACGGAAACCGAGCTGTCCTTGTGGTTCAGGCGCAGTTTGCTGAGATCGACGGAACATCCCGCCGCGGCAAGCCATGCCGCGAGCGACAAAGTCCAGATGGCCCAAAGGACTGACTTCCGTGTCTTTGTCGCTGGCGGCATTGGGTTAGGTCGAGTGCCTTTCCTCACCGGCATCGGCGGAATTCCAGCGGCACTAAAACTTCTTCCTCGACCTGGGCTTGACCCGATTCAAGGTCGACACGGTACAGCTGGTTCACACCGGCAGTCGAAGCAATGGCCAGGTCGCCAGTGACCTGGGCTGGCGGTGCGTGTCCGCGCGTAGAATGTCGTCATCCTCGAAGTGGCCCTGAAAAGCAGGGGCATCAGACGCAGCACGAGACGAAAGGGTGACTGCTGGGACAGTGGATCGGCGGAGCAAGCGTCATTTTTCCCTGGCCGGAATGCAGCCGCAGCGAATGTCCGATAAAAAAACTATCGGGATAGGGCGCATCGGGGAAATCCGCTGCCGGGTATAGGGGAGCTGGGGCGTGTAGGTGGATGCGGTTTACGTAATCTGGGTTATCAGACATCTCGAAGCTGAAGGAAAATGGCACTTCAAATACCTATGCTCGAGCGAGCTGCTCAATGACTTTGGGCATGGACAGCGATGCGGGAAGCGCGTCGGTTGTCCAAGCGCTCCCCTTGACGAACCGTTCATGAATAGACCTCGGCAACGGCCTTGAGGACACGAAACGCTGCCGCGATGACTGCGGAATCTTTCTCCATCTCCAACCAGCCCATGCTCACCTCACAGCCGTCAATCCTGAGGTCGAGCGCTCTTTTCGAAAACGTCCCTGTTAACTCTCTCCAACCTGCGAGGCGTCCCTGCCGCCGTAAAGGGCGCTCGGATGTGAGGTAGACTCGCGTTTCACCACACGCGAAGGTGTTGTCCAAGCCCGAGGGCGCCTCGAACCGGACGGCGACCAGGCTTCCCTCCCACCTTCCCTCCAAGTAACGCTCGATGGGAGGACGGAACCAGGCGTCCAGCCGAATCAGCCAGCTTTTTTTCCTGCCCTTCAGCCAACGCGCGAACGGATCTTGGTAGAGGCTCTCGCGTATGGATTTGGTTTCGGCCTGAGAAGGCGCGACCACAGCCAATTGCAGGGCCGCGGCATGCGGCGCAAGCCTTTGCTCGGCTCGAATCGCCGGGAAGCGGCGCACTCCGTACCAGCACCAGCAGAGCAGGAGAACGGTCATCACGAGCACGCCGACAAAACCGCAAGTCTGCTGTATTTGTTCGCCTTCCCCTGTGGAAAGGGTCAGATAGCCCGTTCCGAGGAGCGCCAACAATAGAACCGTCCAGATGAGGACCCGATGGCCGGCTAGGGCCAATCGCACATGAGTGTCATCTGACCGTGGCACGAGAACGTGCGTATCTCGTAGTCAGCCACAATTCAAGAAACTTTTCATGAATAGCGGGCGCTGTTGCCACCGGTCCTGGACCCATATGCGCCGAGGGCCGGTGGGGATGGTAAGCTCGTCCATCACATGGGACAGGGAGTCGCGTTGCTGGTGCTCGCTGCCGCAATTCAACCTGCGGTGCCGTCGCTGGCACCGGCGTCGCTGAACTATCTGGTGAGCATCTTCCCCCGCGGGAAAGTCGTTGCAGCGAACGGGCCGCGGTCGCTCGCGGACGCGCTAGGTGAGGTGATGAGGGGCATCGCTCGTGAAGGCGGTGGCCGGGAAGTCGAGGTCGCCTTCGTGGTGGATCGATCGCAGGGTCATAACCTAGGCGCGGCATTGCAGCTGGCCCTGGCTGCCCATCGGGAGGCCTTGGTGCCGGGGCGCTATGCCCTGGTTATTTGCGGACAAGACCATGGCGAGGCGAAAGCGACGGTCGAGGTTCCGTTGAATGCGGATTCGTATGCGGTCTTGCGGGCTGCCGACCGCCCCCCGTGGGAGTCGGACGACAGCGGTGTCGAGGCGAGTGTGGTCGGGCTCGCCGCCGCCGCCCATCTCGATTGGCGGCCCGGTGGAGCGCCCCCGCAGATCTTCTTGCTGGCGGCCGAAGCCGCGTCGGGAGATCTCAGAACCACCGCGAAGGCGAAACCGGCCAATCGTAAGGCGTTGGCCCATGTCGCGAATTGGGCCCGCAGCAGCCAGGCCACGCTATTCGCTATCGGTACCAAACTCGACGAACACGATGGTCGCGGCGACGACGCAAGTGACGAGTCTATCGAAGAACACGGACGAGTATCTTTGCGGCAAGTCGCGGGCGTTGTCCGCGACGGCCGCCACGTGCAAGTGGCCTCGCCGCGTGAGCTGACTTCCGCCATCGAGGATGCCCTGGCGCGGGCGGCATCCGACTCCGAGGGGGCGGACGTGGCTTTTCTCGTTGATTTATCGGGGTTGATGGGCGAAGCCGTGAATGTCGTGCGCGCCGCACACAGCGTCTTGGCGCGATTCGTGGCGGTCAAACGACACCGTTTGGCCTTCGTGGTTTTTCGAGGCAAAGGCGTTCCGGCGATCGTTCTTCCATTGACCGGTTCGGTGGCGGCGGTGAATCGTGTGGCCCGCGGTCTGCGGCGTAGAGAGGTCGGCGATTGGCCGAAGGATTTGTCGGCAGTCCTGACTACCGCCCGGCGGTTGCGGTGGGACAAGGCGAGCAAGAAGGCTNNGATTCCTTGTTGGATTGGACGGAGGATGGACGCGTCGCCTTGACCGTGATCGAGCCGCTCCCCGCGCTCACGGGATCGATGGGCAGGGCACCGTGACCCCTCGTGATTCCCTTGGTGTGGCATGCATCGACCACGGCCGCTTCGTCTCCACCCTTGCGCATAAACAGCGTGCCTGCGGCGCCATGCGACCACTGTGTCCATTGGGAAATCCGCGCCAATCGAAGAATTGCATTTCCCGACTTTCAATTCTCGGGCGGCATGTGCATAAGGGAATCGAAGGGGGAAACTCCGGTG
>PMLH01000448.1 GCA_003159055.1 Myxococcales bacterium | reverse complement strand
CAGCAACAGCTCCTGGTGCTGCTGCTCGTGATGAAGCCCGAGCTCAATAGTGGTCAGGGCCGTCGGCGAGGCGTTTCCCTCCTCGAGCAGGCGCATCACCGCATCGTCCACCTGGCGGCGATAGGCACGAACCTCCGCCAGCGACGGTCGCGACAACGTCCCGCGGCGCGCGCGCTCGAACCTTTCGCCGATGGCGTCGTAGTAGGAATTGAAGAGCATCCGATAGCGCGGATCGGGCGACCGGTATCCGGCGGTCGCGTCCGCGGACAGCACGAAGGTCTCGAAGAACCAACTCGTGTGCGCCAGGTGCCACTTGGTTGGGCTGGCGTCCGGCATCGACTGAACTAGCTGATCTTCGGCCGAAAGGGGATCGGCCAGAGCATTGGTTTGCGCGCGCACGGCACGGTATTGGTCGAGCAATCGCATGAAGAAAGGGAACGGTCGAAGCGGAATGTTCAGTTCATACGAGCTGAAGATAGCGCCGAAATTCCAACGTGGGAGGGAGACTGCGTCGCGAAAATATGGGGCTGCCCCAATGATGGTCAATCGGCTCGCGTGGCCCCGCACCGTCGGCCCGAGCGTAACGGCGCCGGGACGAGCACCCGTTCGACCAAATCGAACGCACCCTGGACGGCAAGCGCGAGCAGGCATGCCGGCACCGCGCCTTGCAATATCAAGGGAAAGTCGTCCAGCCGAATGCCGGTGAAGATGGGCTGGCCGAAGCCCCCGGCGCCCACCAACGCGCCTAGGGTCGCGGTCCCGACGTTGATGACAGCGGCGCTCTTTATCCCGGCCAGGATCGTCCCCAGCGCGAGCGGCAGCTCCACCCGCCAAAGGATCGCCCAACGTGACAGGCCCAGCGCCGCCGCCGAATCTCGCACCGCGGGCGCGATACCCACCAGGCCAGCGTGGGTGTTCCGCACGATGGGCAGCAAGCTGTAGAGAAACAGCGCCGTTATTGCCGGCGGGGCACCTATCCCCAAGAGCGGTATCATGAACACCAGCAGCGCCAGCGACGGGATTGTTTGCACAACCCCGACGGCCGCGAGCACCACCTTGCCCAGTCCCGGGCGGCGCGCCGCCAGGATCCCCAGTGGCAGCGCCACCAGGATCGCCGCCAGCAGCGACAGGCTCACCAGCATCAGATGCTCGCGCGTCCGCTCCGGTACCGCGCCCGCCCAGCTCTCTCGTTGGGCCGCCGGATCGCCGGGCGCCCGACCGCCCCGCTGCGCGACGAAGTTTGCCGCCACCTGCCGCTCGGGCAGATGGCAACCGCGGGATCGCCTGCGCAGTTTCCTCTACGGGGCGGTGCCTTGCTGCTACGAAAGTTGCCTCGCGCGGAGGGAAACGGCGGGCATACTTTCTCCCTTGGCAATCGATGACCGGCACCTCAACCTGGAGACCCGCTCATGAAGAAATCAGACCCGTCCTGTCCCCATCTCGAAGCCATCAACCCGCACACGCGTCCGAAGTCTCACGGCTGCGCCGAATGCCTGGCGACGGGAGACTCGTGGGTGCACCTGCGCCTGTGCATGCAGTGCGGGAACGTGGGCTGCTGCGACGACTCGAAGAACCGGCACGCCACCAAGCACTTCCACGCCACCCACCACCCGATCATGCGCTCCCTGGAACCTGGCGAGACCTGGGGCTGGTGCTTCGTCGACAACCTCGCCTTCGACCCCTTGATCGAATAGCCTCGCAAACGAGGCGCCAGCGCCGCTCCCGCGGTCACAGGTCCGCCAGGGCCTTGAACACCATCTGGATCGAGATCGACCCCTCGCCGACAGCCGAGGCGACGCGTTTGACGTTCCCCGAGCGCGCGTCGCCCACCGCGAACACCCCGGGGATAGTCGTCTCGAGCAAGTAAGGTGCGCGCGCAAGCGGCCAGTGACCGTCCGTCAGATCGTCCGCGCTCAAGTCGACCCCTGTCTTGATGAAGCCATGATCGTCGAGGCGCACGCAGCCCCTCAGCCAATCGGTGTGCGGGTCGGCGCCGGTCATCATGAAGACGTGCCGGACGGGCAGCGTGTCTGTCTTTCCGCTGGTCAGCTCGCGGCAACGGACCCTATCCAGCCAGTCCGTCCCCTCCAGCGCGTCGATCTGGGTGTGCGTCTTCAGCACCACGTTCGGGCTGTCGGTGATGCGCTGGATCAGGTAGCGCGACATACTGCTTGCCAGGCCCTCGCCCCGCACCAGGATCTGCACGCGCGAGGCAATCTGCGACAGGAACACCGCGGCCTGACCGGCGGAGTTTCCCCCGCCCACGATAGCCACTTCCTCGCTCTCGCACAGCTGCGCCTCCAAATGCGTGGCGCTGTAAAATACACCGTTGCCCTCGAAGCGGGCCAGCTCTGGTAGGTCAGGCTTGCGATAGCGAGCCCCCGTTGCGATGATCAAGGCGCGCGTCAGCACCGCCTCGCCATTCTCGAGGATGACCTTGTAAGGGCGGCTGTCGCAGTCCAGGCGCACCGCACGTCGCGCGATAGCCACCTCGGCTCCGAACTTTTCGGCCTGGGTTAAGGCGCGGCCGGCCAGTGATTGTCCCGAGATCCCGGTGGGAAATCCCAGGTAATTCTCGATCCGCGAGCTGGTGCCAGCCTGCCCGCCCGGGGCCGTCCCTTCAAGCACTAGCACGTCCAGCCCCTCCGAGGCCGCGTACACGGCGGCGGCCAGCCCGGCCGGGCCCGCCCCCACCACGACCACGTCTCGCACCATCTTCGCATCGAGCTTCAGGTTGAGGCCCAGCTCCGCCGCCAGAGATTCGACCGACGGATTCTTGTGCACGCGGCCGCCCGAGCACACCACCAC
Source organism: Myxococcales bacterium (assembly GCA_003159055.1). The sequence continues at coordinate 8,540 of PMLH01000448.1, read as the reverse complement.
CGGCACCTCGGCCACCCCGATTTGAAAGCGATCCAGCAGCGACTGCACGCTGGGGTCGGTCTCGACGTCCTGATAGGTGAACGGTTGGTTGTTGCGCACCAGGAACTCGCGCAGCTTGAGCGTGGCGGCCGAGTGACGCGACCCGAGCAGGACCAGCCCTCCGCCTCCCTGCGCGATCAGGGCGACCCGCCGCAGGATGAACGCACGCATCAGGATCTCGCTCAGCTCCGAGTCCCGTTGCACCAGCGCGCGCAGATGTTCCCGATCGACGACGACCACCTCGCCGTCCTCGACCACGCGGCCTTGCACCAGGCTGCGTCGGCCCGACAGCATGTTGATCTCTCCGGTGAACTGCCCCGGCCCATGCAGAACGCCCCGTTCGAAGCTTTCGCCGACCGGGCGCAAGATCTCGATGGCCCCGCTGACGACCACGTAGAAGCACGTCTCGCGATCGCCAATCTCGAACAGGATCTCGCCCGCCTTGACGTTGCGTCGCTTCCCGATAGCGCAGACGCGGCTGATCTGCGCTTGGCTCAACTCGGAAAACATCTGCTCGCGGCGGCTCTCGTATGGATCAGCCATTTGACTCTGTCCTAGGATGCCGGAGAGCCGTGCTCGGGAACGCCTCCGGTCGACAGCCGGCGCAAAGGCGGGCAGTGATCCCGCTGGTTTGGTGGCGCAGCGATCCGGAACTATTCGCGGTGGTGGCCCGAGGCCGCGGCCAGGGTAAAGCCCATAGGCGTTAAGCGGCAGAGGGGGACAGAATGATGGCCCGCGATTTGAGGAGAGACGGTTGGACCTGGTCGTCCCTCTCCCTCGGGTCCCGAAGGGAGAGGGTGATCTACGCCCGCCGTTGTCGCTTAACGCCTATGGGGTAAAGCCCCCTCTGAGCTCTGCCGATACCTATCTATCGGGTCGTCGTTGGCTCGCTCGACCCTGATGAACAAATTACTCCCCAAGAAGCGGTGGCACTACTTGATCCTTGGTGCGTTGCTCTTGGCAGGGATGGGCGCGGTCTTCTCGACCAGGTTTTTTGCCGGGGCTCGAAAATCGGTAGCGCTGAACGCAATGTTGCTACAAATGCGCAGCGATCCAGCCTTGTGGACGGTCACCGAGCGCGACGTTTCAATCCTCATCCTGGACATTCAAAAAAACAACGTTGCAGGCTTGGCCATCGCGCCTTCGGGAATGTTCGTATCCACACGAGTCGGGCAGAGGTACTTCGTCAGCGACAACGCTGGAAAGCTTTCCGGCCTCGCCCTGACGTATTATCAGAAGGGTCAGACCGACGCATTTCCGCTGGCAGTTGTGAGCGAAGATATCCGTAGCGCCAACGGCTGGCACCTGGACCTCGCTCTCCTGCTGACCATTGCTCTGTTCTTGGCATTGGGCATACAGGCCTTCCGTGTCTATCGTGGAAATGGATTTGGATTCTCCCAAACTGAGTCTGTCGTTACGTTTGAGGATGTCATTGGCGCCGCAGAAGCAAAATCGGCGCTCATGGACATCAAGTCCTATCTCAAGGACCCCAAAGCGTTCACCGCGCTCGGTGCTCGCCCTCCCAAAGGAGTCCTGCTGTCCGGCCCTCCTGGCACCGGAAAGACCCAGCTCGCCAAGGCCTTAGCCGGCGAGTGCAAGGTACACTTCATTCCGGCGACCGGTGGCGACTTCACCGCGATGTTTGTGGGATTGGGTTCGATGCGCGTGAAGTCCCTCTTCCGAAAGGCGCGCAAGCATGCACCGTGCATCGTCTTTGTCGACGAGATCGATGGGGTCGGTCGGCGCACGACCACCGACACCGGTGGCGCCTCTGAAGCGGAGGGCAACCGTATCATCAACCAGATACTGGCGGAGATTGATGGCTTCAATTCTTCAAGCGGTGTGATTGTGATCGGGGCGACCAATTTTCCAGACGCCGTGGACGCGGCGTTGCTGCGAGAAGGGCGTTTCGACCGAAAGATCCAACTCAAGCTTCCCGCTCTGGCCGATCGAGAAGCCTTGTTTCGTCTCTACGCCAAGAAGGTCAAGACCGTCGGCGAGCTCGGTTACGCCAGGTTGGCCCGTCTCACCACCGGGTTGACGCCGGCAGCGATCGCCTATGTGGTCAACCACGCCGCCTTGATCTCGGCACGCAACGAGCAGCTCGATGTCCCAATGGCCAACTTCATCGAAGCGATCGAGGTCTGCCGGATGGGTGAAGTCAACGGTTCATCCTCGGCCTTGACGGAAGGCGAGCGGGAACGCGTGGCAGTACACGAGGCAGGGCACGCGATCATTGCCAAGGTGATGAACGTAGGCAGGGTTGAGAAGGTCACCATTCTATCGCGCGGTGGTGCGCTTGGCGTCACCCTTGTTACGCAAGCCGAGGACAAACAATTGCATCTGAAGTCGGAGTTGCAAAACCGCATTCAGATGTTGCTGGGAGGCCGTGCGGCCGAGCTCATTACCTACGACGACGCATCGAGCGGTGCGGCGAGCGATCTGAAGGAAGCATCAAGACTTGCCCTGTCCATGGTTGCAACACTAGGGCTAAGCGACAAGGACACGCTGTTTAGTATGGATGCATTAAGCGAGCTCCATCTCAAGCCGGATACGACAATCGCCGTGGCTCAGGCGGAGTCCATCCTGGCGACCCAGAACGAGCAATGTCTGGCAACCCTACGCGAGCTGCGCGGCGCTCTGGTGGAGCTGACCGGAAGACTCGTAGAACGCGAGACCTTGGACGGAGAAGAAGTGGCTCGAGCGATATCAAACGCTCGCGCGGCAAGCAAGAAGACCGAAGGCCTGAGCCGCGCGCCCGGTGTCCAATAGGAAAGAAGTTCCTGCAGCCGATGAGTGCGGGGCGAGCGAGCCGACACGGGCTCCGACCGCCACATCGAAGGTCAGCACCCGCTGCGGGTCCAAATCGCACTTGATCGAGGACAACATCAAGAAAGGCCTAGCGAGCGCGGTCTTGCGCTGGCTAGGCCTCGTCTCGAACGGTCGAACTGCTACCTAAATGCGCAACCTTGTTTCCCTGCCCGAGCGGTCGCGCCGCCAGGTCGCGGTACCCATCCATGGGCGACTTCCCGGCGGAGAGCAAATCGCCACCGGCGCTTTCCCAGGCTGCTGCCCTGTGCGCCGACTTCCCGACGGGAATGGTCTCTTCGATCGTCGGGCAGATCGTTTGCCGTAAGATTGGTAGCCACGGCCGCCGACAGATTGCAATGGCGCTGTCAAGACGGGACATGCCAATCGAAGGCGGTCTTGCGCGGATCTGCAGCGATTCCGAACCGCTGTAGCAGGGCGAACCTTACTTCACTGCGGGCCGCGCCGCGGGCCTGGTCGGACGGTGGGGCAGGAACTCCACCATGTCGGGATGTCTCTCCATAATGGTTACGCCATCGCTCACACAAGTGCGAGTAAGCCCAAGGCGCTGGTCTCAACTTTGCCGAGATGGGGTACACTGACCCTCGTGGTCCAGGCCCCCACCTCCGTCCGCAGATCCGTAGGTAAGGCGTCCTGCCATGGTGCCTCTCCCAGGGGCCGGCCCGTGGTGTGAGTGGTCGCCTCATGGTCTCCAACTTGATGTCTCTGATGAACTTGGTGCTCCACTTGGTGTTCCTGGGCATCGCGGTAGCGCTCGGCGTGGTCGCCTGGCGGCAGAACCGGCGCGCCCGTCGCGCTGAGCGAGCACTCGGCGACCGCGAAGGGGCGGCGCCCTTGCCGTCGGGCGGCTTTGCCGACCAGATCGTCAACACCGTCAGTGATCCGATCTTCGTCAAGGATCTCGAGCACCGGCTCGTGTACGTGAACGACGCGGAATGCAGGCTCTCGGGCCACGACAGAGAGGCGTTGATCGGCAAGACCGATTACGACTTCTTTCCCAAGGAGCAGGTCGATGTCTTCTGGAACAGGGACGACCGGGTCTTCGAGACCGGGATGGAGGACGCCAACGAAGAGGTCATCACCCAAGCCGATGGACGCATCCGGACTATCGTTACCAAGAAGACGCGCTACACCGCCAGGGACGGAAGCCAGTTTCTGGTCGGCATCATCCGCGACATCACTGATCGCAAGCTCGTCGAGGAGGAGGTTCGCAAGCTCAACCTCGAGCTCGAACAGCGCGTCTCGGAAAGAACTGCGGAGCTGCGCCGCTCGAACCGGGCGCTCGAGGAGGACATCGCGAATCGGCGCGCTGCCGAGCGGGCACTGTCGGATGAGAAAGAGCGGTTGAGCGTCACTTTGCGCAGCATCGGTGAGGGAGTCATCGCGGTGGATACCCACGATCGTATCCAGCTCATGAACAACGTGGCCGAACAGCTGACTGGATGGACCATCCGTGAAGCGGTGGGACGCCCTGTCGCAGAGGTCTTGCAGCTGCGCCCATCAGCCAGTGCGGACACAGAACGTGCCGGCCAATTGCCCGATATCTTGACGAGTGCTGGGGTTGTCGCGATTGACAAGGACCTCGCGCTGCTCGACAGAACTGGAAACGCGCGCAGCATCGCCATCAACGCGGCCCCGATTCGGCCAAGCGCCAGCGAGCTGCTGGGGCGCGTGATTGTTTTCCGCGACATTACCGACAAGCTGCGCATCGACGAGCTGATCACCAACACCCAGCGCATCGAATCGATCGGCCTGCTGGCGGGGGGAATTGCCCACGACTTCAACAATCTGCTGACCGGCCTCTTCGGCTACATCGAGCTTGCCCGCGCCTCGCGGCACTCCGTCGAAGACGCTGAGCAGAATCTGGACGGCGCACTCACGGCTTGGAGGCGGGCACGCGATCTGACTCGGCAGCTCCTCACCTTCTCGAAGGGTGGTTCACCCATCAAGCGAGTCGCCAAGATCGGTCCACTCATTCGCGAGGATGCGGAGTTTGCGCTCAGCGGAAGGGCCATACGCTGCACGTTCGATCTTCCTGACGATCTCTGGCTGTGCGAGATCGACGAGAGCCAGATTGGACAGGTGGTCGACAACGTCGTCATCAATGCGGTGCAGGCCATGCGCGGGCAGGGACAGCTCGTGGTCGAGGGGCGCAACGTATTGGCCGCCAAGGAGCAGATCGGGATGCTCGCGGCCGGAAGGTACGTGCACATCACCTTCAAAGACAGCGGGCCGGGCATGGCCCCGGAAGTCCTGCGCAGGGTGTTCGATCCCTACTTCACGACCAAGCCCGAAGGGAATGGCCTCGGGCTCACCATGGTCTTCTCGATCATCAAGAAGCACGGTGGGCACATCGACGTTCAGTCCCAGCCCGGGCACGGCACCGTGGTCCGGATTTCGTTGCCGGCCACCGATGCGGCCGACCTCCAACAAGACGTTCTACCCCCGGCCCGGCCGCGCGGATCGAGCCGTATCCTGGTGATCGAAGACGAGTTGCTGGTTCGAAATGTCCTGTCCGCCATGCTCAAGAACGCTGGGTATAGGGTGGACTGTTGTGAGGCTGGGGCCGCGGGCGTCCTGCGCTATGATGAGGAATTGCGCGCGGGAAATCGTTTTGATGTTGTCATTCTTGACCTCACTTTGCCTGGGGAGCTGAGCGGAAAAGACACACTTGCGCGCTTGCGCCAGATAGATCCGCAGGTGGTCGCGATTGCCTCGAGCGGGTATTCGGAAGACCCGGTCTTCTCCGATCCCGGGAAATTCGGTTTCGCGGAAACGCTGCCCAAGCCCTACAGCAATGAAATGCTCCTGGCCGCGCTTCATCGAGCCGGGCATAGGGGAAGATGACAGTGGCCATGGGTGAAGTATTGCAGTCCATCGCCCGCCAGGCGTGACGAAAACTGCAACACCTGGTCGCCCGTCTGGGTCAGGTGATCGCCGTCGTCGTCGATTTGGTCGTCGGCATCCGATCGGAAGTACTCCAGCGACACCAACCCGCTTCGGGATTCGACCTGCAAGGTCCAATCGTTTTCGCTGACGCCCGGGTAGTTCCTCAGCGAGACCGGCGCGCCCGGACGACCAGCGCCATGGCCGCCCCGACCAGGAGCAGCCATCCGAGTGCGCGGGCCGCTGACCTGCCGGTGGTCAGGCTGCACGCGGAACTGTGCCGCGGTTGAGCGTCGGAGGCCGTCGCGGTCGAGGCCGTGGTCTGGCTGAATGTCGTGGTCGTGGTGCTCGTGCCGCTCGTGGTATTCGTCGCGGTCGTGGTGCTCGTGACCGTGTCGGTCGCGGAGGTCGTGCTCGTGATGCTCGTCGTGCTCGTGGTGTTCGTCGCGCTCGTGGTGCTCGTCGTGCTCTGCGTGGTGGTTGCGGACTGGGTGCTGGTCTTCGTGGCGGTCGAGGGATTGGTGTTGATCTGCGGCGTGTACGGCGCGCAGGTGGTGGGTATGGGCTCGAGACCACCGTCGAGGCCACCGTCGGCGATACCGGGCGAGCTGGAGGGCAAGGGCGAATAGATCGCCTGGCCAATCGCGGGCGGGACGCTTGGCGCATCGGCGGCTTCCGTCCTGCAGAGGACCTCTGCCCACGAGTAGCTGCGCGCTGTCTGGCAGACCTTGACGTAGCAGTAGGGAGCCAGCAGGTTCGCGCACCGGTTTTCATAGCCCTTGAAACCCCAGCAGTTGAGGCATTCCGCGGTCTCCGACTCCCACATGGCGGGGGTGCACGTCTCAGGGGGTGCGTCGGGCGGAGCGAGGTCCGCCAAAGCCGGTGTCGGGGCAAGCACGACAAGGACCAATCCTGGGACGAACCACGTGCGCATAGAAAGTGACTCCTCCCTCAAGGACAACGCCAATCGCCGCGGCTGTCAAGTCGATCGCCTCGGCGACGCTGCAAAGCAAAAGACACCGCCGGAAAACCGTCAGTGCCTCTCGCAGGTGCATTGCAGCGTGGAACTACTTGGTCTATCCCACGCCCTGGATGTTCTTCATGCCAAGGAGGCTGCTGCTGTTGGCCGTACCCTGATGGTCAAGGCACCCGAAGACACCATCTTCAGAGGGAATTACCTAGTCGAAACAGTGATGGGCGATCTCTTCCGAATGATGGGCCCTTGTCAGACAAGCCCGGAACGCGTTCGGGACTTCCCGCCCGCGGCAGCTATCTAGATCTGGTGCGAAGCGACGGGCAAGGTCCTGCTGCCAGCGTGTGCGAAGAGGCGAGCGGTAGAATCTTCACCAGAATGGCGGAAGCAATCATCGGCCTCTGCCCGTTGCAGTTGCGCACGCCAAGGACCACAATGGCCTTGCTTGAGGCTGGCGCTCCAGTCGCGGACAAAGATGGACAAGGATCTTTCTCAACGTTTCTGGCCCGTCATTGCGCTGTCCGCGCTCGTTCTTCATTGCAACCGGCCCCTGTCAAACGCCGGAAAAGACGCCGGCACGGATGTCGTCACCAACGCCGTGGATGTGAGCAACGCCGCGGATGTGAGCAACGCCGCGGAAACGGGCAACGGCGGGTCCATCGCTTGCACGGCAAGCCGCGCCCTCGGTTATCTCCCCTTGATGGACGTCCCGGGAGCCAGCGGGTTGGCGGCTGCCGATTTGAATGGCGACGGGAAGGCGGATCTCGTGGTCTTCAGCAACAACGGCCTGAGCGTGTTGCTTGCGACCGCGGGTGGGAGCTTCGCCGCCCCCATGAGCTCCCCTGCCGACCCGGCTTATGAGATGGCGCTCACCGACTTGAACGGCGATGGTCGGTTGGACGTCGTTGCCATAACCTCGAGCTCCGCGGTCAGCGTACTGCTGGGAACCGGTGCGGGAACGTTCGGTCCCGAGTCGCTCTACCCGGTTGGGACGGGCTTGGACTACGGTTCGTCTTCGTTGGCCGTGGGTGATTTGAATGGCGACGGCCGGCCCGANNGACTTCAACGGCGATGGCAAGCTCGACTTGGCTGGTGTCAGCGGAATTTACAGTCCCTCGAGCGGTTGGCAGGGAGCCATCGAGATACTCCTTGGCAACGGCAATGGGACCTTCCAAGCTCCCTCCCTAGTCCCGGTGCCCAACGCCTCACAGCTTTTAGGCCTGGCAGCAGGCGACTTCAACCACGACGGCAAGCTGGACGTCGTCACGGCCAACGACCAAATGTACGACGTGAGCGTGCTCCTGGGGACTGGCGACGGGAAGCTCGCCGCCAAGGTGGACTATGAGGTCGATGCCGTTACGAGCGAGTATGGTCCGTCTGGTGCGGCGGTCGCGGACGCCAACGGAGACGGCAATCTCGACCTCGTGGTCCGGGCAAGGAAGATCTTTCTGTTGTTGGAACTCGGTGACGGGACGTTCGCAGCCTCAACGGAGTTTTCCTCGAGCACAGACTATTTCTCAGCATGGGCCGCGCAGAAGGCGGGCCAGGGCTCGACCAACACGGCGATGGGTGACTTCGATGGCGACGGGGTGCTGGACCTGGCCACGACACTGGCCGCCAACGATACGGTCAGCGTCTCCCTCGGAAAGGGTGACGGAACGTTCTTGAATGCGCCGCCACCCTATTACTCAGTTGGCCACACGCTCAGTTCGTTGGCGATCGGTGACTTGAACGGCGATGGGAAGGTGGACCTGGTTGTCACGTAGAAGCGCTTGCCGAAAAAGGTCTTAGAGCGTGTCTGAAAAGTCCGATG
>PMLH01000434.1 GCA_003159055.1 Myxococcales bacterium | reverse complement strand
GCCTATGAGCCCGCCGCAATATTCCCCATAGCCCGGAAAGACACATCCCGAAATCGGCATGCACCCCGACGGTATGCCGCTGCAGACGTTGCCGACACAAGACCAGCCAGGCTGCGGACAGGCGCAGTCCAGCGTGCCACCGCAACTGTCCCCGATTTTCCCGCAGTACGGATAAAGGGCGCCCGCTACCTCGCACGAGGTGGGCACGCAGGTGTCCGGTCGGCACAGGCCGCTCTTGCACGACCATCCCGCGGCACAGTCGCCACAATCGAGCTTGCCACCACAGCCGTCGCCAATTCGTCCGCAGTAGGCTGGAAAGCAACTGGGGTCGCTGCAGGTCAGCGGGATGCAGGCGTCGGTGGGGACCTCGGGACCGTGCTCAGCCGCGGGATCGGGACCGTGCTCGTCTGCCACCTCGGGGTCAAGCGGCACATCCTTCGACTCCGCGGCGTCGGTGGTCGAGGCAGCATCGCGCGAGGAGCGCGCCAGCGGGTCCCGACCACAGGCGAAGGGTGCCAACACCAGAAGGATCGACGACAGGCGACGCTGCATTCGAGGACGATTGTACACACAAAGAGGTCAAGCACTGTCGCTTCAATGCTGACACAGTTGTCTCTATTGGCGCGGCTTTGTCGGCCAGGTATCATCCGGCGCCATGCCAAAGACCAAGCGATCTTCTTCAAAGGCTGAGTGGACGGTATCGACGGTCTTGGTGAAGGCAAGAGCGACGCCCGAGATCGTCACGGTGCCCGAGCGAATGGCGGTGGCGATCGACGGCCGTGGCGCGCCTGCGGGCGAGGCGTTTCAGCAGGCTCTTGGGGCATTGTATGGCGTTGCCTATACTTTGAAGTTCTCGCGGAAGAAGTCGGGCCGAGGTCAGCCGTTCAGGGTCGCGGCGCTCGAGGGACGCTGGTCGGCCGAGGGGTGTCCTGACGAAACGACGATTCCTCCGCCGGAAACGTGGACGTGGCGGATGCGCATCGGTGTTCCGCCCGACATGACGGATACGGAGGTGGTGGCGGCGGTTCGTGAAGCAACTACGAAGAAAGGCGGGAAGCTCGAGGGCAGCGCCGTCGCCAGCCGCGTTTTCCTGGAACGAATTCCCGAGGGCCGATGCGGTCGCATTCTGCACGTTGGCCCGTACGCCGACGAGCCGCGCAGTTTTGCCGTGCTGGTCCCCATCATGGAAGCAGCCGGCTTGCATGCCGTTCGTCCGCACATCGAGATTTACTTGAGTGATCCAAGGCGCACCGCGCCCGAAAGGCTGAAAACAGTTCTTCTGAAGGAAGTGGCGTAGCAGCCGTGGAACCCGTAACGGCGAGCCAATAGGTTTTGCCCTACCTCTCGCCCCCAAGACCGGGCGGCCACAGGCTGTCCGGTCTTTTCCTTGGTGCGCCTAGCCTGAAGGTCGGCTTTGGGGGGGAAGTGCCTGAACCGACTTCGAGGCAACCATTTCGCGGTCGCATCCGATAAAGTGCACCCGTGCAGCTTGTGATTGCAGAGAAGCCTTCCGTGGCCCGCGACTTGGCGCGGGTGCTGGGGGTGCGTTCGTCGGGGAAGGCCTGTCTCGAAAGCGCCGACCGGGTCATCACTTGGTGCATCGGGCATTTGGTCGAGCTGGAAGAGCCGGCCAGCTACGACGGACGCTGGAAGGCGTGGCGGATGGACACGCTGCCGATGGTGCCGGCGGAATTCAAACTGCGCGCGGTGCCGGGCACGCGCGACCAGCTGCACGCGGTATGTAGTCTGTTGCGTGACAAACGTTTTTCCGAGGTCATCAATGCGTGTGACGCCGGGCGCGAGGGCGAGCTGATCTTTCGCTATGTGTACCAGCTCTCGGGCAGCCAGATTCCCATTCGGCGCCTGTGGATCTCGTCGCTGACCGACGAGGCGATTCGCCAGGGCTTCGCCGCGCTCAAGCCGGGGCGCGAGATGGAGCCGCTGGCGGATGCGGCCCGCTGCCGCTCGGAAGCGGATTGGTTGGTCGGGCTCAACGCCACGCGCGCTGTCACATTGCGCCACCGCCGGGGCGACAATTCTACGCTGTTTTCCATCGGGCGGGTGCAGACGCCCACGCTGGCGATTCTGGTCGAGCGCGAAAAGCAAATCCGCGCGTTCGTACCGAATGACTACTGGCTGCTCAAGAGCGAATTCACGACCGGTACGGGCGCGAAGTTCCCGGCGACCTTCGTGCTGGGCAAGGTCAGCCGGTTCGTCTCGTCCGAGCTGGCGGAAGGGGTGCGCGACCGGGATAGCGAACACGCGGCGGCGCACGATGCGGTCGGGCCGCTGGTCGAATCGCTCAAGCAAAGCAAAACGCGCGAGCCGCCGCCGCTGCTGTTCGACCTGACGTCGCTGCAGCGAACGGCGAACAAGCGCTTCGGCCTTTCCGCGAAGGCGACCCTGGAGGCTGCGCAGGCGCTGTACGAACGGAACAAGGTACTGACCTATCCGCGTACCGATTCGCGCCACCTGTCGGCGGACATGATGAAGGAAATGCCCAGGGTCGTGGCCGGGGTCGCGAAGATCGCCGATTACGCGGGCTTCGCGCAGCCGCCGCTCGACAATCCGCCGACCCTGGGCAAGCGGGTGTTCGACGACAGCAAGGTATCCGACCACCACGCCATCATTCCGACGGGTCGTTCGATCGATCCGAAGCTGCTGGGCCGCGACGAGGCGCGGATCTTCGACCTGGTGGTTCGTCGCTTCTTGGGCGTGTTCTATCCCGACGCGGAATTTGCGCAGACCGAAGTGGTGGTGCGGGTAGGGCCGGATGCGGCCGGGGCTCCGCCACTGCCCAGCGACGAGGACGCGTCCAACATTGCGGCGCCGCCACCCTTGCCGGACCGTTATCTGGCCCGCGGCAAGGTTCGCCTGGTGGCGGGCTGGCAGGAGGTGGCGGGCTTTGGCGACGACGACGAGGGCGGCAAGTCGGGCAAGAAGGGAAGGCGCAAGGAGGATGACGACGAGGAAACTACGGGCTCGCTGCCTCCGCTGGCGGAAGGCGAGCGCCTGTCCGGCAGTTTCGCCACCGTCGCGAAGAAGACCAAGCCGCCCGCGCGCCACACCGAAGCGACGCTGCTGTCCGCGATGGAAAACGCGGGCAAGATGGTCGACGACGAGGAGCTGCGCGCGGCGATGAAGGACAGCGGCCTCGGCACGCCGGCCACACGTGCGGCGATCATCGAGACCTTGCTCAAGCGCGGGTTCGTCTCTCGCGAAGGCAAGCAGTTGGTGCCGACGCCGATGGGGATCGGCCTTGTCGATGCGCTGCCAATCCCAAGCCTGGCCTCGCCCGAGCTGACCGGGAATTGGGAGGCTCGGCTGGCGCGCATCGCGCGTGGGCAGGACTCACGGCCGGCCTTCATGGGCGATATCGTCGGCTACGTGAAGGACGTCGTCGAAGCGATCCGCAAGGCCGCGCCGATGGCCGAGCTACCACCCGCGCCGCAAAACACCGCCCCCGCTACGCGCGGGCGCAAGCCGGCGGCAAGGCGCAAGAAGGCGGAAGGCAAGCCGGCAGCGGCAGGCATGCCCAGCAAGTCGGCAAGCGCGCCGAGCAAACTCGCTGCGCCAAGCGCGCCGAGCAAGCCGATGCCAACAGCGCCGAGCAAGCTCGGGCAGGGCATTGGGGATCTGCGCTGCCCGGCCTGCCGCCAGGGTCACGTCATCGCCGGAAAGCGCGGCTGGGGCTGCAGCCGCTGGCGCGAAGGCTGCAAGTTCGTTGTCTGGTTCGAAGAGAACGGCAAGCAGCGCAGCGAAGCCGATCTGCGCGCGCTGGTGAAATCACAGCAGCCGGGCGCGTAGTCCGCTACAACCAGCCACCCACGGATGCCTGCAGCGTGAACCGCAGGGTCTCGTACGTGCTCGAGCCGGACGAATTCAGCTTTTGGTCGTAGATCGTCACGACGGGGCCTGCACCGATGAAGAAGTGCGGAGCGACGTGAAAGAGGACTGGCATTCCAATCGAGCCCCAGTAGCGGAAGTAGTCGTGGTCCGGGGACGAGGAGCTCGCGTAGTCGAATTTGCTCCAGCCGAGCCCAAGGCGAAACTCGGGAAGAAGCGAGACGACTTGCCCAGTGGGAATGTTGAAGCCCAGGCCGGACTCGAGCCCGAAGCCGTAGTCGGTAGACACGCTGTCGCTTTCGCGCGAGAGCGCGATGGCTGCTTCGAGAAGGAGCAGCCTCGACAGGAAGAACCCGACGCTTGGGGCGATGTCGACAATGGAGCTGCTGGTCGTCGTGCTGCTGTTGGTGTACCCCGACGTTGCCCCAGAAAATGAAGCGCCGGCACTGCCCCAAAACACGATCTGGCCAGCGCGACCAAAGGTCGGCCGCTCGGACTCGGTCTCGGCTGGCGCGGCTTGTGCGGAAAGCGGCGCAGGTATCCCGGCGCTGGGGGCAGCCGGTGGATAGCCGTAGGGCGCGGGTTGGCCGTAGGGCGCAGGTTGGCCGTAGGGCGCAGGTTGGCCGTAGGGCGCGGATTGGCCGTAGGGCGCGGCGGCGGGCGGCTGTGAGGGTGCGGCTGGGCGCGCGCAGACCCCCGCCTGGCAGACCTCTCCGGCGGCGCAGTCAGCTTGGCTGGTGCAGCTCGCGAAGGTCGTTTTCGCCGCGAACATCAACACGACGAAGGCGGAGCACACAAGAAGACGGCAACCAAGGCATCGACCAGGTCCACAAATTTTCATGCCGCCTTTCTATCTACGTCGAGGGGAATTCGCTATCGCAATGTATAGGTTCGCAATGAAAAGAGGCGCCACGTCAGGTCGAAAGCCGTGCGGGGAAGAACGCTTCGTACGTCATGGATCGGCGGCGGCCGGCCACTCACAGAACGAGCCTAGTAGGTGCAATCGACTTCCAGGGTGTAGCTGCCTGCGGCTCCGTCGTAGCCGTCGACGACGACGTAGTAGGTCTTCCCAGTTTGGATCTCAAAAAGAGCCATCTTGTCGTTCACCGAACTGGATGATCTGGAGGTGGGGGCGATGCTCGACGAGGTGTCACACGCCGACAGCAGGAACACATCCAGATCTGTGGTTAGGTTCTTGAGCTGCAGCATCACGAGGAGGTCGTCCGGACGTAGCTCGTAGATGGTCTCTCGGCCGGACTCGAGACGCTGGGTCACAGGGTAGGTGCTCCACACGTCCGCGCGACCTTGAACGAGGGTGCTGTGATTGAGCTGGTCCCCACAATGGAGGGGCAAAGCGGTCGAACATTCGTTGGCGGTACCGTCGGGACCGCCAGTCTGGCCTCCGCCACCGGAGCCTACGACACCACCCGCGCCGGTCATCCCGCCGCGTCCGCCGCCGCCGAAGTAGATCGCGTTTCCTTGGCCGCAGCGCATGTAGCAGTTGGGGTCTGTCCACGCGTTGCCGCTGCCACCATCCCCGCTGCCAGCAGTGCCGCCGGTGCCAGCCCTGAAGATCCCGCCACTTCCGCCGGCAGTGCCACCGCTTGATGGCGCGGCCGAGCTGGCTCCGGCGCTTCCGCCCCCGCCGACGATAGGTCCAGCTGCACCGCCCGTGTCGTTCGAGCCTCGGAGGTCGGCTGCCCCGTCAGGACTGTGCGACGAAAGGGAGGTGCTCTCGCATCCGCCATAGGCGGCAACCGTCGCAAGGCTGACAACCGTCAGCAGACTCCACAATCGCCTGATGCCACTCGGTTGCTGTTGGGTCATTGGCTATCCCAACACTACGCCGCCGAGTCCCGTTTCTCTAGGGCCTCGACGGCTGGCATGCCTGCGAGGGTGGCCAGGAATGCCCGGTGATCGCGGTGGCGATCACAGTGGGTCAGGATCACTTCGCAAAGACCGTCGGGGCGCAGGGCCTCTGGCGTAATGGAAATGTGCCCGTGGGACTCGTCGAGTGCTTGCAAGATGAGTGGGCGAGTCTTGCCCTTTTCCGGGCGGTACACGACGGCCACGCTCGACGACGTGCAAAGACCGATGAGCAGGATCTCGACGCGACGGAAACTGGCCAAGACCAACAGGACACCGACCGACAAGCCGAGCGCCGCGGTCACATAGCCAGCGCCCGCCACGATGCCGATCGCGGACACCGTCCAGATGGTTGCGGCTGTGGTCAGGCCCGTGATCTGATAGCGATCGCGCAAGATTGAGCCGGCGCCCAGGAATCCGACCCCGGTGACGATTTGGGCGGCGATGCGCGCAGGCTCTCGCCCACCCATGCTCGCGGATGCAGACACGACCGTGAAGATTGCCGATCCGACGCAAATCAAGATCTGCGTGCGTAGCCCGGCCGGTTTGTGGCCTCGTTCGCGCTCGAATCCGACGATGGTCCCGCACAGGAATGCCATCAGGACGCAGATGGCCTGGCACCAGGGCGAGGGGACCACCTGATGCAAATCACCGAAGGCGACTTGATAGATATCCACATCCTGACGTTAGGTACGCTGGCCGGTGGAAGCAAGAAAAGTGGCTTCGATGGGGTATAATTATCTTGTCCTCGATCCCGGTCATGCGCCCTGCCTATCTCCTCTTGTGTCTTTCTGTGCTGCTTGCCGGCTTCGGCGCGCCGGCACGTGCTGCCGATGTCCGGGCGGCCAGCCCAGGTTCTGACAGTTCGTTCAGTCTGGGCGCTTTTGCGGGCGGCCACGTATTTTCGGAAGGCACGAACCTGGGCGTTGTCGGGGGCGAACAGAATTCAGACGGAGCGCGGGATGGTGTGCTCGGGGGCGTGCGTGCATCGGTGGCGGTCGGTCATTGGTTCGTGGCCGAGGCCGAGTTGGCGGGACTTGCGACCGAAGACCGCACCTACCAGCGCAAGGCGCGCATTCTCGGCTATCGCGTGAATGCTCTGGCACCGCTTCGGGTCGGCAATTTTCGGCCGTTTGTGTTGGTCGGGGCAGGGGCCATGCAAGTGGCGAGCAGCGACGCACAGGGGGCGGCGGGGCTCGCCCTTGATACCAAGGCCGAGGTGCACACCGGAATTGGATTCGACTATCGCCTGCTGGAAAGCGTGTCGGTGCGTGGCGATGCCAGGGTGCTGCAAGTGCCGGGCAAGGAGAGCTGGGGGCTCGCCACCGATGTGGAGGCGATGCTCGGGGCTACGGTGTCCTTCGGTGGCCGAAGTCTATCGGCGCAAGCTGCGCGAGATTCCGCGGTGCCGCCGGTGATTGCCGCTGAACCGCCAACCCATGCCTTGGCGCCCAGCGAGGCGACTTTGCAGGTGTCGACTGCCGAACCCGTTTCGGCGGGGCCACCGGCCGAGGTGCTTCCATCGGGATCCGTCGAGTCGCCGCCGGCCGCAATCGCACCTGATGCCTTGGCAGTGGTCGCTGGCGTGCAGACGGTCAGCGACCTGCTGGAACGAGCCCGAGAGATAAGGTTTGAATCCGGAACCACGAAGTTTACCGATTCGTCGCTGGCGTTCCTCGACGCGCTGGCAGTCGCCCTGGTCAATGCCCCGGCGGTCATATTGGAAATCCTGGTTCACACCGCGGACAGCGGCGATGCTAAGAGGGACCTGTCCATTTCAAGACGACGGGCGGAAGCGATCAAGTATGCCTTGGTCGGCAAGGGCGTGAGCGTCGACCAGTTGCTCGCGACGGGCCGCGGTTCGGAACATCCGGTTGCGCCCAACCTCACGCGCACGGGGCGGCTGCGAAACGAACGGGTCGAGATTCACCGGATTTCGTCGCCTGCGCGCGGGCGGTGAATCGGTCAGCCACCCTTGCGATCCGGCGAAGAGATCGCCTTGTCGTATTCTTCGAGCAAATTGACGAACACCAGGCGCAATTGTTCAAACAGGATTTCGAAGCGTCCGATCTCGTCCTCGGACGACGTTGCCACGGGGGCATCGACGAAGCCACCGATCTCGGATCCAAGCTCGACATAGCCGAGCAGCTTGCTTCCTTGGAGCGTGCCGTTGTGGTAGAAGGCGTGGGTTACGCGCAGGGCGAAACCAAGCTGACCCAAGGCGAGTCCCGTGACCCAGGTCTTGGTCCTCGCACATGATTGAAAGCGTCGCCATCACACCAACCCTGACACCAACCCGCTCAATCTGAGGAAGTACGGGCGGGTGCGCTTGCGCGGCGACGTTCAGGGAAACATCGACATCCCGAGCCTCGGCAATCTCTCTCTGCGCGGCGAGATCATCTACAGCCACGGCAAGAACAAGGCGTACAACGGCATCGCCGCGGACGCGTGCCAGGACCGCATCGGCTTGGGATGGAGCCTGATTGCGGCGCAGAACCTCGGCTCCCTGCTTGGGGCGGTGGTACGCGTGGACAGCTGCGATCCGCTTTTGCAGGGCTCGCTCGACAGCGAGGCTTGCACCAGCGCGGACGGCAAGTCGGACACCTATTTGACGGCGCTGAGCGATCGCGTCATCACCTGCGGCGGCGGCTTTCTGCTCTATGTCTCGCCGAACTTGAAGGCGACTTTCGTCTACGAGCATCCGACCGAGCAGGGCGCTAAGAAGATCGACAACGACATCTTCACGGCTCAGCTCCAAGCGCGGTTCTAATCTAACCAGCCCTATCGCCGCCGCGTTTGCCAGGCCGATTCAAGGCGGTGATGGTCGGCTCTCTTTTGCCGACCGTCGCGCCTCGGCTTGGGGTACTATCTCGCGAAACCATTCGGGAGTCCGTGATGACCATGGCCAGTCCTTTTTGTCGTCGAGTTCCGGTTCGATTGGGTGTCTTCTTCACGTCGGTTTTGACCGCATCGTTGTGGGCCGGAGTGGCCGGCGCCGGTGTGTGGCAGCCCGCAGGGGTTGGGGATTGTCCTGGGCGAGACCTTTCCGGATCGCGCGGATCGACGCCTGATGCGGCAAAATGTGATGCCAATTTCGCGGGGCAAACCGCCGTCTGCTGGGCCAATGGTTGTACCTACAAGAACGTGCCGACCGCGTCCTGCAAGGGAGGGGCGAGTCCCGGTCAGATGTACACTTGCGCGGCGACGGCGACCTCTCCGCAGCCGACGGCAGGTGGAGGCTGGCAGCCGGTGGGGCTTGGCGATTGCCCAGGCCGTGACGTGGCGGCAACCACGGGGCCAGCCCCCGATGCATCGAAGTGCAACCAGAGCTTCGCGGGACAGACGGCGGTGTGCTGGACGACGGGGTGCACGTACAAGAACGTCGTCACCACAGCTTGCACCGGCGGTGCGAATCCAGGCCAGATGTATACGTGTGCGGGCGCTGCGGCCGCACCGCCGGCCTTACAGCCGACCGGGCCTGCCTGGCAAGCGGTCGGAATCGGGGATTGCCCCGGCCGTGACGTGTCTGGCAGCAGCGGCGCCAGCCCCGATCCATCGAAATGCAACGCGAGCTTCGTGGGCCAGACGGCCGTGTGTTGGACCACGGGCTGCACGTACAAGAACGTCGCGACCGCTGCCTGCACGGGTGGCGCGAGTCCGGGGCAGATGTACACGTGTGCGGGCGCTGCGAGCGCGCCTCCACCTGCGACTGCATCGTCTGGCCGCCATCAGCGTGGCGCCGTGCCCTCTGGCGGGTGGCAGCCGATGGGCGTGGGTGATTGTTCGGGACACGATGTCGGCGGCACCACCGGGTCCACGCCGGATCCAACGAAGTGCGATGCGGGCTTCGCCGGCCAGACGGCCGTCTGTTGGAGCAATGGTTGCACGTACAAGAACATTGCGGCCAGCGGCTGCACGGGTGGCTCCAGCCCAGGGCAGATGTACACCTGCAACCCGGGCGCCTTTACCCCGCCGCCTGCGCCGCCGCCCGGCCCGCCGAAAGTGAATGGCAAGCACTATCTGATGGTGAACTACACGGGTGAAACCCAGAACCCTCACGATTTCGTGATCGATTGGAAGGGCTGTAAAGTGGCCGAGATGGGCCCAGACTTCGAGCACGGCGCCGAGGACATCAGCATCCTGGCTTGCAAGCCTGGCAAACGACTGGTCATCAAGACCGAATTCAAGAACAACGGCTACTGGGTGCAGTACGACTGGGTGCTGCTCGACAACGGCGCGACGTTGGCGGGCGCCTATCGCGACCCGGCTGGCTG
The DNA here is from genome assembly GCA_003159055.1 of Myxococcales bacterium. Next base: position 4,079 of record PMLH01000434.1, on the reverse strand, counting down.
TGGGCCGTCGGCCGGCAAACGCTCGAAGTAGCGACCGGTGATTACGGCGAGTCGCCATCGGGCGAAGGCGGCGGGGCCGACGCGGTAGGCGTCGGCTTTCGCCGCAGCACCCACAGGAGGTAGCCGACGACCAGCAGATTGACGACCAGCGAGGTTGCCCGCACAAAGGTTGTCTTTCGCAGCAGCTCCACCAGCTCGACTGGAACGTAGATGCCGCCGCTCGTGGCCCCAAGCCACTCCGCCCAGCGCCTTTGGTGCCAAAGTCCGTAGGCCTCCGCGAAGCGGAGACCGGCGTACAAGAGCGAGCCCAGCGCAAGCGCCCACAGCCAGCCGTCGGTCACCTTCGCAGTCAGATCGAGAAAGATGCGGGGGTAGTGCGACGAAGGGCTCAGGTGAAAATGGCGTACCAACTCCTCGCCCATCGCTTGAATGTCGCGATGGAGCAGGTCCAGGAGACCCATGCCGGCCACCAGAACCAAGGTGCCCTTGGCGGCTTCGTATCCCGCGATGATGCGCAGTCCGACGGCGGGCCGTCGCGTTCGATCTTCGTGCTGCGGTGTCACTACCGAAATCTACCCGAGGTTCGCGCCGCGGGCCCGAGCTTAGGTAGCAAGCGTTTCCTTTTGCAGCCAATTCAGGTATGGCGGGTTTCCCTCGACGAGAGGCAGTGCGATGATCTCGGGTACCTCGTAGGGGTGCAACGCGATCACGCGGTCGCGCACCGATGCGAACAGCGCCCGGCGGGTCTTGAGCACGCAGAGAAGCTCGCTGTTGTCGCAGATCTTGCCTTGCCAGGCGTAGATGGACCGCACGCCGGGCAGGATGCTGACGCATGCGACGAGCTTTTCCGCGACCAGGGCTTGGGCCAGCGCGGCGGCGACGTCTTGGTTGGGCGCGGTGATGAGCACGACGACGAAATCCTCAGGAGCTGGCGATGGCTGACTTCTGGAATCCATCTGCCCAATCTACCGGAAGCGGCGAAACTGGTCGAACCGGGAAGGCAGGCTAAGATTCCGCGAATGTCGAAATTGAGAAACGCGCGGCGTCGCTATGCATGAGCTTTCCATTGCATCGTCGATCGTCGATCGTGCGAAGGCGGTGGCGGAGCAGAACGGGAACGCCCGCGTGCTCAAGGTTGCCTTGCGCATCGGCGAAATCTCCGGGGTCGAGCCGGACGCCCTGAGATTCGGTTTCGAGGCGCTTTGCAGGGACACGCCGATGGAAGCGACCGCCCTCGACATCGAATTCTGCAAACGCAGGCAGCGCTGCCAGGTCTGCGCCGTCGAGTTCGAACCTGAAAGCTTCATCACCACCTGCCCGAGCTGCGGCAGCGATGATAGCGTGTGCATCGCGGGCAAGGAGCTCGATGTGATGTTCATCGAACTAGAGGATTTCCCATGCGCGTAGAGGTCGAAGAGAAAGTTCTGAGCGAAAACGACAAGCTTGCGATTGGGCTGCGCGAGCGGTTTCGCAGGCACAAGGTCTTTTGCCTGAACCTGATCAGCTCGCCGGGGTCGGGCAAGACCGCACTGCTCGAGCGGACCTTGGAGGCGCTGCCGAAATCGGCCAAGGTTGCCGTGCTGACGGGCGACCTGCAGACCGAAAACGACGCTCGCCGGCTGGCGCGCGCCGGATTTCCGGTCAAGCAAATCACGACCGGCAGCACGTGCCACCTCGATGCCAGCATGATTATCAAGGCCCTGGCCGACTGGAATCTCGACGACATCGACATTCTCTTCGTCGAAAACGTGGGCAACCTGGTGTGCCCCACAAGTTATGACCTGGGCGAGCACGCCAAGGTGGTTCTGCTCAGCGTGACCGAGGGCGAGGACAAACCCCTCAAGTACCCGGCGATTTTTGCCATCGCGGAGCTTTGCATCATCAACAAGGTCGACCTTCTGCCATACGTCCCGTTCAAGCTGGCCGACGCCATCGCCAACGCGCGACAGGTGCACCCTGGAATGGAGATCGTGGAAACCTCGTGCACGCACGTGCGCGGTCTGGACGTCTGGCTGGCCTGGGTCGAGCGGCAGCGGAAGCTGGCCGCGGGAGAGTAGCCATGGGCAAGTCTGGACTGACTGCACTTATTACCGGCGCCTCTGCAGGCTTGGGGCGTGAGCTAGCCAGGGTTGCCGCGCGCGACGGTCACGACGTCGTCCTGGTGGCGCGACGAAAGGACCGGCTACAAGAGCTGGCCAAGGAGCTGGAAGCAGCTCATGGAATTACGGCCATCGTGATCGATGCAGATCTCTCCGCCCGCGGGGCGACGCAGGGGATCGTCGAGAGAGTGCAGGCGGCCGGGCTCTCGATCGATTTTCTGATCAACAACGCCGGCTTTGGCAGCTACGGCCCATTCGCCGAAACGGACCTTGCTCGTCAGACCGAGATGGTCGACGTCAACATCCGTGCGCTCATGGAGCTAACGCATCGGCTGCTGCCACAGATGCTTGCTCACAAGTCGGGGCGGATTTTGAATGTCGCCTCGCTGGCCGGCTTCGCGCCCGGGCCGTACATGGCCACCTATTATGCGACGAAAGCCTTCGTGCTCAGCTTCAGCGAGGCGCTGGCGGCCGAATTGCGCGGCACGGGCGTCACGATCACGGCATCGTGCCCTGGCCCGACGGCGACCGAGTTCGGCGCGGTGGCAAAGAGCGACCGGACGAATCTGTTTCGTGCCGGCGCTGCCAGCGCCGCCTCGGTTGCTCGGCATGGCTACCAGGCCATGCTCGCGGGAAAGGTGGTCGCCATCCCAGGGCTGGCAAACAAGTTGACCGCCCTGTCGATCCGGCTCGGCCCGCGCGCGGTCGTGCGCAGGATCGCGGCTTGGCTGAACCAAAAGCGCGGATAGTGGGGTAGAATTCGACGATGCACATAGGTGGATCGTGGTGCCTCGCCTTGTTGGCCTTCGTTGCCGGCAGCGTCTGGTCCGGCTGTGGCAGTAGCGGTCTGAATTCGCCCGACGACGGTTCCTCTGCCAGCGGCGGCTCGGGCGGCAACACGCAAATCGGCGACGATGCTCGGCCCGTTGCGGATGGTACGGACGCTGGGCCGGCGGCGCTTGGCGGGCCGTGCGACGTCTTGACCGATGCTGGACCATCTCAGGGTGTCTTCAATGCTGAGGCACTCGAGTGTCCCAGCCGAATCTGTCTCAAGCCTGTGGCCCTGCCGGGCTCGGCCTACGCGGCGACCGGCGCGTTCTGTAGCGCCTCCTGCGAGGTCGACAGTGACTGTGCCGGGCAACTGGGCGACCCTCTCAGTGCATCGGACCAACGGTGCAAGACCGGTTTCGTTTGCGGAATACCCTTTGTCAAAGGGCGGCTCTGCTGCAAGAAGCTCTGCCTGTGCGGAGACTTTCTCGGAACCGCAGGGACGGAGATGCCACACGGTTGTGAGGGCGACGCGGGGGAGAACTGCAGCTCCGTTAGTCAGTAGTGCCGTGCGGTCAGCAGATCCGCGGCAATTGCTCGCCGCTGTGCATGTCGAGGATGCGCCGGGTGCCGATGCGGCTTTCCAGGGTCACGAGCTTGTCTTCGGTATCCGACACCGATCCGATGCGCACCGTCCCCGCGGAAACCGGATGGCCGCGTAGAATGGCGACCGCCTTGTCGGCTTGCGCGGCGGGAACGAAGGCGACGAAACGGCCTTCGTTGGCAAGGTAGAGCGGATCCAGGCCTAGAATCTCGCACGCGCCGCACACGTTCTCCTCGACGGAGACGGCGCGCTCGCTGATTTCGACGTGCAGCCGGCTGGACTCGGCGATTTCAATCAGCGAGGTGGCAAGCCCGCCGCGGGTGAGGTCGCGCAGGCAGTGCACGTCGATGCCGGCGGCGAGCAGCGCCAGCACCGGCAGGGCAAGCGGCGCGCAGTCGGTTTCGATGGTGGTCTCGAACTGCAGCCCTTCGCGCACCGCCATGATGGCCACGCCATGGCGGCCGACGTCTCCGCTGAGCAGGACTGCGTCGCCCGGCCTCACCGAGGTCGGCGCAATGATCAGGTCATGCTCAATGACGCCGATGCCGGCGGTGTTGATGAACATGCCGTCGCCCTTGCCGCGGTCGACGACTTTGGTGTCACCGGTG
>PMLH01000099.1 GCA_003159055.1 Myxococcales bacterium | reverse complement strand
CCTGCGCGAGTCCAAGCCAATACAAAGACTCGCGCGGCTCTTTGGTCGCGACCGAGACCTTGTGGATGAAGTCGGCGCGGCTTTCGGCGCCTCGTGCCTCCTCGTAGTTCGAGCCACCGCTCGAGACCGCGCATACGAGCTGAAGGGCAACGTGCTGCAGCGCGTGGAGGGGACTCCGCTTCCGCGAAGCAGTCGGTCGTTTCCAGTACGACTTGCGCTGGAAGCATGCAGCGGGCGGCCTCGACTTCGACTACCCCGGCTTTGTGCACACAGACCTCGAGCAGGGTGACGACGGCGTGTTCCGCATTGCGCGTCGGGTGGCGCCAGGCCGGGTCATCTCGACGGTGGACCCCGAGGCACGGCACGGCCACAAGACGAAATCGCACTCGTTCGACGGCTACAAGGGCCACATCGCGGTCGATCCCGACTCGGAGCTCATCGTGCAGACCGAGGTGACGCCGGGCAACGCGGGGGACGCCGAGGTGACCGAGAAGCTGCTCGCGGACGTGCTGAGCACGGGACTAGAGCAGAACAAGGCGGCCGGCATCGAGGCGTACGGCGATGCCTCATACGGCACGGCCGACAATGTGGAGAAGCTCGAGGCCGCTGGCATCGAAGCGAACGTGAAGGTCCAGGCGCCCTCGGCGCCCAAGGGCAAGTACTCCAAGGAGCAGTTCACCGTCGACACCGAGAACAAGACGGTGCGCTGTCCGGCTGGGCATGTCGTTACCATCGCGCCGAGCAAGGATGGCGGCGGCGTGGCCGAGTTCGGCTCACGGTGCGCCGGATGCCCACTGCGTCAGCACTGCACGCAGTCCAAGGAGGGCCGCTCGATCAGCGTGCACCCGAAGGAGGCGACTCTGAAGAAGGCCCGCGCGCGCCAGAAGGCGCCAGAGTGGAAGGCGAAGTATCGGTCAACGCGTCCCAAGATCGAGCGCAAGTTCGGCCACATGATGTCGCGGCGCCATGGCGGCAGGCGTGCCCGTGTGCGCGGTTGCGCCCGCGTGCGCCAAGACTTCGCCCTCCTCGGCGCAGCCATCAACCTCAAACGGCTTGCGACGCTCGGCGTGCGACACACAGAAGCCGGATGGAGCCGTTAAAGGCGCGCTGCCGCTCTGTTGTGGCCGCCTGCCCCTCCGGCCAGGACTTTGAAATGCCACGCGTGGCCAGAGCCGCGTGGGTGCTTCTGCCGTCAGACAATAGGGAAGAGTGAATAGGGAATAAGGAATGGTGAATGAACGGCGGCTCGCGCCTTCGGCGCTCGTGTTTGACACCAGCTACCTAGTCTCCCGGATCTGAAGTTGGGTCACTAACTCGTCCGTGGGCCGCGAGGGTTCGCTCTGCGAACCGAGCGATGCTGGCGAGGATTTGGTCGGCAGTCTTGACCCACACGAAGGGCTTCGGGGCGTCGTTGGTGACATCGAGGTAGGCGTGAATCGCGGCCTTGAGCTCGGCCACGCTACAATGCGAGCCGCGCTTGATTGCTCGTTGTTCAAGCAGGCCAAACCAGCGCTCAACCTGGTTGAGCCACGAGCCATGCGTCGGCGTGAAGTGCACATGGAATCGGGGCCGCTTGGCGAGCCAGCGTCGCACGACGGGTGCCTTGTGTGTCGCGTAGTTGTCGACGACGAGATGGACGTCGACCGTGGGCGGAATCCGCTCCTCGATGGTGTCGAGAAAGTCGCGGAACTCGATGGCTCGATGCCGAGCGCGACACTCGCCGATGACCGTGCCGGCCACGACGTCGAGCGCCGCAAAGAGAGTCGTCGTTCCGTGTCGATCGTAGTCGCTCGTCCTACGCTCGACCTGGCCGATGGTCAGGGGAAGCACCGGCTGTGTGCGGTTGAGCGCCTGGATTTGCGACTTCTCGTCGACGCACAACACGAGCGCATTCTCGGGCGGGCTCATGTAGAGCCCGACGATGTCACGTACCTTCTCGACGAGCAGTGGGTCCTTCGAGAGCTGGAAATTCTCGCTGCGATGCGGCTTCAAGCCGAAAGCCCGCCAGATGCGGCCGATGCTGCTGTGGCTCAACCCGACATGCTTTGCCATGTCGCGCGTGCTCCAGTGCGTCTGCCCCTTTGGCGTCCGCTCCAGTGTCTCGGTTACGACGGCCTCGACCTTTTCGTCGGTGATCTTGCGGGGCGCTCCCGGCCGCGGTTCGTCGAGAAGGCCCTCGAGCCGCAGGCCGACGAAACGTTGGCGCCAGGTACACACCGTCTTGCGCGAGACTCGAAGCTCACGGGCGACGACGAGATTGTCGACACCGTCCGCGCAGCGCAGAATGATACGGGCTCGGTTCGCAAGGCGTTGAGCCGTCTTTCCTCTGCGCGTGAACCTGAGCAGGGTCTCGCGCTCCTCATCGGTCAGTACGAGCGGGGCCTTGGGTCTAGCCATTAGCAGGGTAGATCATGAACCTGTCCGTTTGGGAAGCCATTTCTGTTCCGGGAGACTAGGTCGCTGGTGTCTGTGGCGAGCGCCGACGGCGCGAGCTGCAGTTCATTCCCTATTTAGGGCTTGTCGGACGAGAGAGGATCCTTGCTCTCTTTATTGGTCGGCAGGAGCGTGACCTTGGGCGCGCCGCGCTCCGGGGTCGCCAGGCCTTCCATCTTGCAGCTTCCTTCGAAGATGACGCCCTTGGCGATCATGAGCTGCGGCGTCGTGATGTTGCCGCGGACCTTGCCCGGAGCGTGAATCTCGCCGAGCTGCTTG
>PMLH01000436.1:6717-10269 GCA_003159055.1 Myxococcales bacterium | reverse complement strand
GTTCGCTGGTTCCCCGACGGTCAGCTCGCCGAGGAACGAGACGGCCTTTGGGTATCCGCTCTTGTGGCCAGGGGCGACTACGCCCAGGCGCGCGAACACGCTGCGCGCTTCCACCGGCAATATCCGCACAGCTTGTTTGCACCCGTGGTCGAGCAGTCGCTCAAGTCGATTCCGTGACGGATCTGCCGATCCGAACCAAACCCCTGTCGAACAATCTAGAGGAGCCACCATGCTACGCTCGAATCGCTCGATTGCTATCGTCGCCGTCGCGCTGCTTGGCGCGACATGCAGTCGCACCGAGAGCGTCGGGAACTACCCGACTGATGGCGGCCTCCCAGGTCCTGACGCCAACACCAGCGAGGGCGGCCCCGGAAGCGTTGGGAAATACCCGACGAGTGATGGCCACCTCCCGGGCCCGGACGCCAACACCAGCGACAGCCCCGGCCCCGCGAGCGACGCCATGGTTTCGCCTTCTTGTCGGGACTTTGGCCAAGTGTGCGGAACCGGAGCGGATTGTTGCTCGGGGCTTTGCGACCCTGCGACAGGAACCTGTGTCTCGTCCATCAACAAGTGCACGACCACCGGCGGAGCGTGCCAGTCGTCGACCGAATGTTGTTCGTTGGTGTGCAGCGCCGGTCGATGCAGCGCCACCAGTTGCATTGCCGACAACAAGGCGTGCGCGGATTCGGCGTCGTGCTGCGGCGGCAACTGTAGCGGGGGCGTGTGCCAGGCACTCACCAAATCCTGCCTGACCGCAGGCAATCCGTGCGCGGACAGTGCCCAGTGCTGCTCCAGTCTGTGCCAAGGCGGTGTTTGCAAGCTTGGTTCCTCATTCTGCATCCAGGCCGGCGACGTATGCAGTGACAGCGCCACGTGCTGCTCGGGCGAGTGCAAGAAGGGGACGGGAACGCTCGGCACCTGCGCGGCGCCACCGTCGGGCTCGACCTATTGTTCCGACGGCGTGGACGGCACGGTCTGCAGCGCCTGCAACGGCTGCTGTAGCCGTCTGTGCGCACCCTACGCGCCCACCGGCGTGCGCGTGTGCCAGCCGGCGAGCGGCTGCCGCGTGAACGGGGATCTCTGTCGCAAGGACAGCGACTGCTGTGGCGCCGCGGGCACTGGCCTGCCCGGCGATGGCAACGTGGTGTGTGAAATCGAGGTCGGCAAGCTGGTCGGGATTTGTCGCAACCCGCATGGCTGCAACCCGCAGGGCAATGTCTGCCACTACCAGAACTACACCTGTAGCATTTCCTCGGCCCGCGACGACTGTTGTGCTCCGACGGGCAAGGGCGTCTGCCAGATCGATACGCTTGGGGTTCCTCGCTGCAGCGGGCTTGGAAACACTTGCCGTCAGGGTGGCGAGACCTGTTCGTCGGCGATGGACTGCTGCAACCGGGCGCCGTGCGTGCCTGACCCGAGCGGGGTCTTGCATTGCTACGGCCCGCCGAGCACCGGAATCGACGGTGGCGTTCCGTCGAAGTGCGTGCCGGGCGGCGGCCCGTGCTCGATCAATGGCGACTGCTGCGTCGGCACGACCTGCATCCAGCCGATCGGCACGACCCAAGGCACCTGCGGAGCTCCGGGGCCGCCGTCTGGACCACCGTCGGGCCTGGACGCGGGGACGCCAGACAGCAGCACGCCCGGGTGCGCAGAATACGGGCAAACCTGCAAGACCGACTCGGACTGCTGCAATGGCGTCTCCTGCTCGGGCGGCACGTGTATGGACCAGATCATTCTCTAACCGGCCCCAGCCACCGGTCCCGGAATTTCCTTGACTGCCGAGGCTTCCGTGCTGACTTATGTCTGCCATGTCGGTTCGGGTTCGCATTGCTCCTTCGCCTACGGGTGATCCCCACGTCGGGACCGCCTACATCGCTCTGTTCAACTACGTCTTCGCCAAGAAGAACGACGGCCAGTTCATCCTGCGCATCGAAGACACGGATCGTACGCGCTCGACGCTCGATTCCGAGCAGGCCATTCTGCGCGCGTTGCGCTGGGTCGGCCTCGGTTGGGACGAAGGGCCGGACGTGGGCGGACCTTGCGGGCCTTACCGTCAATCGGAGCGCACGGCGATCTACAAGGCCGAGGTCGCCAAGCTGGTCGACTCGGGCGCGGCCTACCGCTGCTTCTGCACGGCCGAGCGCCTGGAACAGATGCGGGCCGTCTCCAAGGGCAAATCTTTCGTCGGCTACGACGGCCACTGCCGCGCCATCTCGCCCGACGAGTCGAAGCGGCGAGCGGACGCAGGCGAGGCGTTCGTCATCCGCCTGGCCATGCCGAAGACCGGCGAAACCGTTTTCTCCGATCGGCTGCGCGGCGAGGTCCGCTTCGACAACACGCAAGTCGACGACCAGATTCTGCTCAAGAGCGACGGCTTTCCGACCTACCACTTGGCCAACGTCGTCGACGACCACCTGATGGGGATCACGCACGTGATCCGCGCCGAGGAGTGGCTATCGTCGACGCCCAAGCACGTCGAGCTGTACAAGGCGTTCGGCTGGCAGGCGCCCGAGTGGATCCACATGCCGCTTCTGCGCAACGCCGACAAGTCGAAGATTTCCAAGCGCAAGAACCCCGTATCGCTCGACTACTACCGCACGGCCGGTTTCCTGCCTGAGGCGCTGCTCAACTACCTCGGCACCATGGGATGGTCGATCTCCGGTGACCGCGAGCAGTTCACGCTGGCCGAGATGATCGACGTTTTCACCTTCGACCGCATGAGCCTGGGCGGGCCGGTCTTCGACCTGGTCAAGCTTTCCGCCATGAACGCCGACTACCTGCGCGCGCTCGACGACGCCGCTATCGTGGCGCGCCTGCGCGAATGGCGCTTGGGCGATGCGTTCCTGCAGCAGCTGGTTCCGCTCGTGCGCCAGCGCATCTCGAGTATGGACGAGTTTGTGCCGATGACCGATTTCTTTTTCTCGGGCGATCTCGACTACGGCCCCGTGGTCAAGGATCTGCTGGGGAAGAACCGTACGGCGAAGGATGTCGCGGCGTGCCTGTTCGGCTTCGTCGAAGTGCTCGATGTGCAGCGCGACTTTTCTCACGCGGCGCTGGAAGCCGCGACCCGCACCTACGCCGAGAAGGTCGGCTGGGATGCCAAAGAGATGTTCATGGCGGTTCGCATGGCCGCCAGCGCGCGCAAGGCGACCCCGCCGCTGTTCGAAACCCTGGCCGTGCTGGGGCGAGACTTGGTGCGCCGACGGCTGCGCCTGTGCGGCGAGCACCTGAAGCGGCTCCCACCTGCACCGACAAAAGATCACGAATGATTACAATTCGATGACAATTGGCGCGGTAGCTTGCGCGGCATGGACGTTTCCAGCGTGCTCACGACGCTTTATCTGATCATTCTCCCCCTTCTCGCGGTCTACGGATTCCATCGCTCATCGCTGGTGTATCTGTACTATCGCCACAAGGACAAGCAGCCCGTCGAGCCCGGCAAGTTCTCCGAGCTGCCCGCCGTCACCGTGCAGCTGCCGCTATTCAACGAGATGTACGTGGTCGAGCGCCTGCTGGATTCCGTGTCCGCCATCCGCTACCCGCGCGACCGCT
>PMLH01000436.1:0-6642 GCA_003159055.1 Myxococcales bacterium | reverse complement strand
CGCCGACTTCGTGCCCAACCCCGACATTCTGGAAAAGACCGTGCACCACTTCCTCGACCCGAAAGTTGCGGTGGTACAGTGCCGCTGGGAGCACATCAACCGTGACTTCTCGGCGCTGACCGAGGCGCAGGCCTTGATGCTGAACGGCCACTTCGTGATGGAGCACGCGGGCCGCAATCGCTCGGGCCGATTCTTCAACTTCAACGGCACCGCAGGCATGTGGCGGCGCGCGGCCATTGTGGATGCCGGTGGCTGGCACCACGACACCCTGACCNNGTTCCGCTGGGCCAAGGGCTCGATTCAGGTCGCGCGCAAGATGCTGCCCACCATCCTGCGTTCCAACGCGACCTTCGCGCAGAAGTCCGAGGCGTTCTTCCACCTCACCAACAACTTCGCGTATCCGCTTCTGCTTCTGCTCTCGCTTCTGCTTCTGCCGAACCTGATGTTCCGCACCACGCACGGTGTGCGCGAGGTGTTGATGATCGACTTGCCGCTGTTCTTCGGCACCACCCTCAGCATTGCGTCGTTCTACTTGACGTCCGAACGCGAAGTCGCGCGCATGAGCGGGAGCACGTCGCACTCGACTTGGGGGACGCTGGCGCAACTTCCGCTGGTACTTTCCCTTGGTATCGGCCTTTGCATCAACCAGACCCGTGCAGTCATGGAAGCGGTCATGGGTCGCGAGACCGAATTCGTGCGCACGCCGAAACACGGCATTCGCGGACGCCTGGAAACCTGGTCGGGCAAGAAATACCGCGCCGCCAAGTCGCTGACCCCGTTGTTCGAGCTTCTGATGGCCGCGTATTTCGTGGTGGCGGTACAGATCGCCTTCGCCAACGGGCACTACGTTTCGGTACCGTTCCTGCTGCTCTTCCTCTTCGGCTTCGGCTATGTCGGCTCGCTATCGGCCTGGCAAGGTGGCTTCGGCCAGGCCCTGCGCAAGCTGTGGCAGCGTGAAGAGCCGATACCGATGCTGCCCACGCCGCTTGTGGTGGCGTTGTCCGACGCTACCCCGACCCCGATCCTGCTGCCGGCGACGGGGCGGTCTTCTCCTCGACCGGTTCGGGCACGAGAGGGAAGCGATCACCCCGAATCCGTCGCTGTTTGATCATCATCCAGCGGCCCGACCGCTGTTCCCACCGCTGCTGCAAGGTTCCCTGGCGAACGCTGGGGTCGCTTTTCCTGTACCATTCCAAGGTCACCTCCACGGTGGCCGCGCGCGAGCCCTGCATGAAACGCACGGAGGTGACTTCGTAGTCGGCAATCACAAGGTCGTTGCCGACGAGGTTCTTCCGTTCCTGGAAGAGCGTATTTTCTTCCGAGGTCAGCGACTGTCCCACGATGTCCCAGCGCCCCCAGCGAAAGTCGTCGTTCCACATACGCGCGTCGTGAACCAGGTCGTCCTCGCGCCGCTGGGTCGGCGTCATGCAGCCCTGCGCGCACCCGAGCAATACAAGCAAGAGACCAAGGCTCCGCATCATTTGGGGCTCCTCTCGTTCACGGATCCGTGGCGGCCGAACACCACACGCTCGATGCCGGCGAGGTCGCGACGGGAACCGACGCCGAGGTAGCCGGCGTTTCGCAAAATCGCCATGGCCGCTTCCGCCTGTCCCGCGCCGATCTCCATCGCCAAGGTGCCCTCGGGCGCGAGCACGTCGCGCGCGCTGTCCGTCAGCCGGCCTACCAGCGCAAGCCCGCCTGGGCCACCGTCGAGCGCCATGCGCGGTTCGCTGCGGACTTCCGCAGTCAGCCCGGCGATCTCGTGGCTTGGGATGTAGGGCGGGTTGCTCACGATAAGGTCGAATCGTCCCACCAGCGGCGCGACGAGATCGCCCCGTAGAAAGGTGATCGCCAGCCCGAGCCGCGTAGCATTTTCCTCGGCAACCGCGAGTGCGTCGGCGGACAAATCGACTGCGAAAACCTCGTCGCCAGGCCGCTCTTTTTTCAGCGCGAGCGCGATGGCACCCGAGCCAGTTCCGATGTCTGCTACGCGCAACGCGGTCTTTTCTGGTCCGAGGCCCGTCAGCAATTCCAATCCCTGCTCGACCAGCGTCTCCGTGTCGGGCCTGGGAATCAGCACGCGCGCATCGACTTGCAGATCGATGCTCCAGAATTCCTTGCGACCCAGGATGTACGCCACGGGCTCGCCCGACAGGCGACGCTGCACCAGCGCGCGATAGCCCCCAAGCTCGGCCTCGCCGAGCGGTTGGTCGTAGTGTGTGTAAAGCTCGACCCGCGAACGCGCGAAGGCGCGCGTGGCCAGAAGCTCGGCATCCAGCCGCGCCGTCTCGATGCCGTGCCGCTCGAACCGTCCGATGGTCCAGCGCAGGACTTCGAGGATGGTCCACGACTGCGTGGTCTTCGGCGCGGGCGTAGATGGGGCGGACAACACCGGTTGATTGTGCCGGAAGGATCCCGACATTGCGAGATTCGTTGGTTTGCCATAGGAGCCCTGCTGCTACTATCCAGGGCGATGACTCGACCTTGTCGCGCAGGACTGGGTTTCCTCGCTGTCTTTTTCTTCGCCAGCGCCGCCCCTGCAACCACCACACGATTTTTCCGCCAGACCACCGTCAAGGACTTCGAAGAGGGCGAAGCCACCTCGACCTCCGTGTCGCCGCCAGGCGAGGTGCTGCCAGGTATGAAAGTCACCCGCGTGGCCATCGACGCGGCGTTTGCCTGGTGCGCGGCGCTCTCGCGCGATCGCAACATGGCGTACTTCGGCACGGGCGACAGCGGGCAGATCTTCGCCGTGTCCGCGGGCAACGGCCCGGCCAAGAAGATTGGCGAAATCGACGCGCCGTGGGTCACCGCGCTTGCCGTGAAACCCGACGGGAATCTTCTCGCTGGCTCGACCCCAGGCGCCCGCCTGTTTTCCGTCGATGCGAAGTCCGGCAAGAACAAGGTCTTCGCCAAGCTTCCAGCTGAGCACATCTGGGCGCTCGAGCACGACGCTATCGGCACCACGACCTACGCTGCGACCGGCGACGGCGGAAAAATCTTCTCGGTGGACGGCAAGGGTGGCGTGCGGATGCTTTGGGATTCCGGCGACAAGCACGTGATGTCGCTCGCCCGCGACGGCGCTTCGCTGCTCGCAGGCACGGCCGACAAGGCCATCCTCTACCGCGTTCATCTCGACGGGCATGCCGAGGCGCTGCACGACTTCGACGCCGACGAGGTTCGCGCCATCGTGCGAGGCAAGGGCGCCATCTTCCTGGCGGTCAACAACTTCGACAACCCGGCCGACGCGAATGCGCCGGTGCCCGCCGGGCCGCAGACCGCGAAGGGGACGCGTATCGTGGCCGGGCCGGCCCCTGCGTCCGGTGCCATTCCGCGCAGCGACGCCGTGAAGGCGCGCGCGGCGGTGTATCGCCTGGCCGATGACGGCGGCATCGAGCAACTCTTCGCGCTGGCCGACGGCTATTTCACGTCGCTGTTCCTCGACGGGCAGGGCAACCTGTTCGCGGCTTCCGGCAGCCAGGGGAAGCTCTACCGAATTGCGCCCGACCACACGGTCGCGCTTGCCGTCGACGTGCCCGAGCGCCAGGTCCTATCCCTGGTGTCGGCAGGCGGCGGCTTCTTGCTCGGCAGTGGCGATGTCGGCGCGATCTATCGCGTGCAACCAGCGAAGGGCGACCAGGCGACCTATCTCAGCAAGGTTTTCGATGCTGAAGCTCCCGCGCTGTGGGGCGAAGTCTGGTGGACCGGCTCGCACGACCTCGTCCTCGAAACCCGCAGTGGAAACACCGGCAAGCCCGACGACGGCTGGTCGCCCTTCCACCCCGTGGAGGGCGCCAAGCAGCACCAAGGCGAAAGCTCCGCGCGCGTCGCCAGCCCCGGCGCCCGCTATCTGCAGTACCGGGCCATGCTTCCCAGCCGGCAGTCTGTCCTGCAGGACATCTCAATTTACTTCTTGCCGCACAACCAGCGCGCTCGCGTCACCGAAGTGTATCTCGGCGATGCAGCCGCAGCGGGCGCGGCCACGACCACGCCCACGACCACGACGGCGATCCCAGCCGGTAGCACGCGCACGCATTCGTCGATCCTGAAGCTGCGCTGGAAGCTGGAGAACCCGGACGGAGACGAGCTCATCTACAAGCTGTGGTTCCGCCACCAGGGCGACACCGTCTGGCGGCCACTCGGCGGACCCGATCCGTTGGCCAAGGCGGAATACGACTGGAACACCGATTCCGTCGCCGACGGCCGCTATCTCGTGCGCGTCTGGGCATCCGACGAGAAAGTTACGCCGGCCGGCCGCGCTCTCGATCACCAGTTCGACTCGCCGCCGTTCCTGGTCGACAATACCCGACCGGAGGTCCTAGGCCTGACCGCTCATGCAGACAAAATCACCGGCCGTGCGCACGACGCGACCTCGGTGATTTCCGCCATCGAATACGTCATCGACGGTGGCGAATGGCGGCCAGCCAGCCCCGACGACAAGCTTCTCGACGAACGCGACGAAGCGTTCACAATCCAGCTGCCAAAATCACTCGCACCTGGCCCGCACATCGTGAACGTTCGGGCGTGGGATCAGGCCGACAACGTCGGCTCGGCCCGGATCGAAGTGAAAACGGCGAGATAATCCGTTGGCGCGTCCGCGCCGCCTCGGCCCTACTTGGTCGGCTACTTGGCCGGCTTCTTGGCCTTCGACTTTGCGGCCTTCTTCTCGCGGCGCTCACTCGCCTTGGCCAGGTCGACCAGACGGGCGTCGGAGTAGGCGGCCAGGCGCTCGACGAAAGGCTTGTCCTTGCTGCGGCCAAGCGACTTCGCGACCTGGGTTACCAGCGCGTCGTGCGAGCCGTACTTGTCCTTGACCGTCGCCGCCACCGCGTGAAGGTTCAGCAACTTGGTGTTGGCCGCGGTGGACAGACGCTTCCGCAGGTCATCCTTTGACTCGTCACCGCGCTCGAGAAGACCAACCAGCTTATCGACCAGCTTGTCTTTGGCGCCAAAGGTTTCGTTTACGATTGCGAGGGGTGATTTCTGCGACATGGTCGGTCTCCGTCCTTAGCGGGAAGGGCGCTTCTCTTACCTCAAAACCCCGACGGCCGCCAGAGTCTCTTGCGCCGCTGTTGCAAAAGAATCGATGTCAACTTCCTTGTGGGCCAAAGAAACGAATGCCGCTTCGAGTTGCGCGGGCGGCAAATAGAAGCCAAGGTCCAGCATTCCTTGGAAAAAAGCTGCGTAACGCACCGTGTCTGCGGTTTTTGCAGTTGTGAAGTCTGTCACAGGGCCGGCGCAGAAAAAGAGTGTGAAAGCAGAGCCAACTCTCTGGATGCAGGCGCCTGAGCCGGTGCTGGAAATCGCTTTCCGGACGCCCGACTCCAGCCGCGTGCCTAGCTCATCGAGGCGCTGGTAGGCCGCCGAATCGAGCTGCGGCAGCATGGCCAGCCCGGCCGCCATGGCCAGCGGATTCCCCGACAGCGTTCCAGCCTGGTACACCGGACCGTCCGGCGCCACCACCTTCATGATGTCCGCCCGGCCGCCGTAGACGCCGAGCGGAAGTCCGCCGCCCACGATCTTCCCAAGGCAGGTCATGTCCGGCCGGACGCCATACAGTGCCTGCGCACCGCCTCGGCTGACTCGGAAGCCGGAAATCACCTCGTCGAAAATCAGGACGGTGCCGGCTTCGTCGCAAAGTCGGCGCAGCGTCTGAAGATATCCGGGCTTGGGTGGCACCAGGCCCATGTTGCCCGGGATCGGTTCGACAATCAGCGCGGCGACTTGCCCCGGGTTGGCCGCGAAGGCCGCCCGCATGGCCGACTCATCATTGAAAGGAACCAGGATGGTGTCGGCGACCGCTGCGGCCGTCACGCCTGCCGAGCCAGGGATTCCAAGCGTCGCCGCGCCCGACCCAGCGCTGGCCAGCAGCATGTCGGCGTGTCCGTGGTAGCCGCCGTCGATCTTGATCAGCTTGCTTCGGCCGGTGAAACCGCGCGCCACCCGCAGGGCGGACATGGTCGCTTCGGTCCCCGACGAAACGAAGCGCATCTTCTCCATCGACGGAAAGGCCACGCGGATCGCCTCGCCGAGCTGGATCTCTCGCTCGGTGGACGCGCCGAAGGTGGTGCCCTCTTTCGCAGTGTCCCCGATGGCTGCCACCACGGCCGGGTTGGCGTGGCCCAAGATCAAAGGCCCCCACGAACCCAAGAAATCCGTGTACCGGTTGCCGTCCGCATCCCAAACCGTGGCGCCCTCGCCCTTGGCCAGGAAGACCGGTGTGCCGCCGACCGCCTTGAACGCCCGTACCGGCGAGCTCACGCCGCCCGGGAAGAGGCCGCTCGCCCGCTCGAAGAGCTGCCGTGATTTTTCTCGCTTCATCTAATTGAGCTTCCCGTCGGGACTTCCGCCGGGCTTTGTGTCGTCGATCTCGTCGTCCGCCGCGGTGTCGTCCCCGTCATCGGCATCATCGTCGTCGGCGCCGTCGTCGTCGTCCGCCGCCTCTTCCCCGAGGTCTTCTGCCACCAGGGGCTGCTCTTCGGCGCGCGCCGCGGCCACTTCCGGCGAAACCTCGTGCTCGCCTTCTTCCTTGTCGGCCATGCGCTCCATGGCGACCACGACCTCGTTTTCTTCCAGCCGGATTAGCCGCACGCCCTGCGTGTTGCGCCCAATGGTGGGAATGCCGTCGATGGGCATGCGGAT
>PMLH01000165.1 GCA_003159055.1 Myxococcales bacterium | reverse complement strand
TCGGGGATGATGATGCCGCCCTTCGTCTTCTCTTCCTCGGCGACGCGGCGAACTAGAATGCGGTCATGCAGCGGGCGAACTTTCATCGAATCTTGCCTCCGTGATGGGTCATTGCCTAGCAGTCCGGTGTTGGGACTGCCAATGGTAGGCCGCCAATTTATGCACGAAAGCCGGCAAGTCAACCCGACCCCGGTCGATTTTCAGCCGAGGCGGAGGTTGTCGATGAGGCGCGTCGCGCCAACGAAAGCGGCTGCCAGAATGACCGCCGGGCCGGCGATCTCGCCCACGGCGCGCAGGGTTTGGGCGTCGCGGATTTCCAGGTAGTCGATGTGATCGACGCCCTTTTCCACGATCGCGCGAGCCTCGGCCAGCAGCGCCGCCGCGCTGTGCTCGCCAGCGGCAAGGCGGTCGCGCGCGGCGGACAAACCTTTGTGGATGGCCGTGGCCCGGGCTCGATCCGGCGGCGAAAGGTATGCATTGCGCGAGGACATGGCTAGGCCGTCGGCTTCGCGCACCGTAGGCTGACCGACGATTTCCACCGGCAGGTTGAGATCCGCGACCATGCGGCGGATCACGGCAAGTTGCTGAAAGTCCTTCTCGCCGAACACGGCAGCGTGCGGCCGAACGATGTTCAGCAGCTTGCATACCACGCTGGCAACGCCGGTGAAGTGCCCGGGGCGAGCTCCGGCGCACAGTCCCTGCGAAACCTCGCGGACCTCGACGTAGGTCTGATAGCCCGATGGGTACATGTCCTTGGCGTCGGGGACGAACGCGACCGCGGTGCCAACACCGCCCGCTTTCGCCAGGTCGCCGTCCAGGTCGCGCGGGTAGCGCGCCAGATCCTCTTTCGGACCAAACTGGGTGGGATTCACAAAGATGGACAGCGCCACCACATCGCCGTGCGAGCGCGCCGCCGACAGCAGCGAAACGTGCCCAGCGTGCAGCGCGCCCATGGTGGGAACGAAAGCGATGCGCTGGCCGCGCGCACGAACCGCGTCCGACCACGCGCTCATCGCGGCTGGTTTACCGATGACTTCGACCTTGGACATGGCGAAGTTCTGGCACAAGTTGGCCGGATGTGAAACCTGCTCGGCCCATTCGCACAAAGCGATCGGCGCCGGCAATAGTTGACGTAAGGTCGCCTATCCACGAACCTCAGATCCTATGCGCCCGCGCAGGATCAGCGTTCAGATTCCGTACGCGCCCGAGGTGGCCGCGGTCTTCTCGCGTCGAGCGCGCGCGGCGGTCTACTTCAGTCGTCTGGGCGTCCGCATCGTCAGACAATGGATGCTCGACCGGTGCCCGCAACAGGCGGCGGCGCTGACCTACCAAACCACGCTCTCGCTCGTGCCCTTGCTCGCGCTCGTGTTCGCAGGCCTGCGTCTGACCCACAATCTCGACGTGCAGTCGAGTCTGGTCGAGTTCCTTTCCAAGCAGATCCTGCCTGACCTCGACGGCGTCGTCGAACACCTGCAGGACTTCTCCGACAAGGTAGCGACCGGGGCAGCCGGCGGGCTGGGACTGGCCTTCACGCTGGGGACCTGCTTCTACCTTTTCTACACCATCGAAAGTACCTTCAACGCCATCTGGCGTGTGGCGGCGCAGCGGCCTCTCTTGCGCAAGTTCGTGATCTTCTACGCGGTTGCCACCCTGGTGCCGGTACTGGCCAGCGTCTATCTGTATTGGTCGGGGAAACTCATCGGCAGCGGCACGGCCGCCCGCTTCTTCGGGCCGCTCTTGATTCAATTCGTTGGCCTCTTCCTTTTCAACTGGCTCTTGCCAAATCTTCGCGTGCGCTGGTTTGCGGCCTTGGCCGGGGCGTTGACCACGGGGTTTGCGCTCGAGGGGCTCAAGTGGGGCTTCGTCCACTTTGCCAAACGCGCCCTTCTCACGAGTTACGGCGGGGTCTACGGTCCCCTCGCGCTGATCCCGCTGATGCTCATCTGGATCTACGTGTCCTGGTGGTTGGTCCTGCTCGGCGCCGAGCTCGCCAACGCCATTCAGAACCTCAAGCTGCTCGAGGCGGAAGAGCGCCGGCACAGCGACGACGAGCCGATCAATGGGTTGGTCGCCGCCCAACTGCTGGCGTACATTGCGGCGAACTTTGAAACCGGCGGTCGCGGTGTCGACCGCGCGACCCTGAGCAGGGAGTTCGGACTCTCGGTCGAGGTCATCGATCGCATTGCGACTCGTCTACGGAGCCGCAGGCTACTCGCCCAGGTCGCCGGCGATCGCGAGGGCTTCATTCCCGGCCGCCCCGCGGCCCGTATCACGCTCGACGACGTTCTGGCGGCCTTCCGCTCCACGGATCTCGAGGCCGCGCCGGAACGAATCTCGCCGCAGCTCGCGGCGTTGATCCACGACCTGGAGGACTCCCGCAAAGCGCGCATCGGCTCGACCACGATTGCGGATCTCTTGCCCAAGCAAGACTGACCGGAGCTCGGATTGCTCTGGAGGACCCCGATGGGGGGTGACCGAGTCCGGATCCAACCGGGTCACGCAGACGATTTCTTCATTATTTGAGAAACGCTTTCGGGAGTGCCGTCACTAGGCAGGCAAAAGAACTACGAGCCGATTCTCTCTCCAAAGGGTCAGTCATGCACAAGGTCTTGTTGATGGTCACCCTGTCCGGTCTTGCCATGGCATAGTGTAAGAATGCCACTCCTGGGAACAACAGCGGTACGGGTCACGGAAGCGGCGGTGTTCTCGGTGGAACAGGGGGCGGCAATGGCGGCAGTGGG
>PMLH01000063.1 GCA_003159055.1 Myxococcales bacterium | reverse complement strand
CCGCCACGCTCGGTCCGGGTTACCGCGACAGGCTCCTAGATTGAAAATCGTCTTCGGGCATTATTATACCGTCATGAGCTCCACCCTCCACGGCTTCGTCGAGTCGAGAAGCACGCAGCCAAGCGCGCTTGTGCTGGCCTGTTTCCTTTCCCTCCTGGGCATTACAGTCGTGGCCTGCGGACGCATCCCCCCCTTGGACGATGCGGCGATTCTGCTCCCGACCAACCCGGACGTCGCCCTGGCAATCAAGGATGCCGCTCCGGACGCGCCAATCGCCTGCAATCAGGTCGCGCTTTCGGTCGCCACGCACGTACTTACCGACGTGCTCCTCGTGCTCGATCGCTCCGGATCGATGAACGACAGCATCAACCAGAATTGCTCCTGCGATCCCTCCAGCAACCCCCAGGTCGTCTGTGACGACCTCTTGAATTGCAGCACGCGCTGGTCGACCTTGGGGGAGGCGCTCGGCATCACGCTGTCCTCCACGCCATTCCTACACTGGGGACTGAAGGTTTTCTCGTCGCCCAATGCGGGCCCGTGTGTGGTGACCGGCGGCGTCGACGTCCCCGTCGGGGCCGACACGACGGCGGCCATTCAAGCCCAGATCGCCGCTATCACGCCATCTGGCGAAACACCCACGGCGGCTGCCATCCTCGCGGCCACAGCCTACCTCGAAACTCAGGCCGATACCAACAACAAGGTGATTCTTCTTGCCACCGATGGGGATCCCAACTGTGGTGGTGACTCGCCTTCCGTCTACAACGATGACGCGGAGGGGACCACCGCGGCCATCAAGCAAGCGCGAAACGCGGGATTCCTGGTCTATGTCATTGGCATTGGCAAGGTCGGAAACCTGGAGGCCTTCGCCCAGGCAGGTGGCAGCGGCAGCTACTATCCAGGCCAGTCACCCGAGGAGATTGCCCAGGCGTTGGCCGCGATCAGCAAGGCGGCAACCTGTACTTTCGCCCTCGACTCGATACCATCCGACCCGACTGGCGTCGCGGTCTATCTCGACAAGACGATCATTCCCGAGGATGCGAGCGAAGGATGGACCTTCGGTGCGAGCGCCGAGACCGTCCTGCTGCACGGCAGTTTCTGTGACCAGACCCTCTCCGATCCCGCCAGCGTCGTTCAAGTGCTGTTTCTCGGCTGCGGCCAGCCTTTTCCATCCATCCTCCCGTAGCCGCTGGACAAAAGCAAAGTGGCGTTTCAACGGACCGTGCTCCCGCGTCTGCGAGACCTGCGGTCGCGATTTCCCAAGCAGCGATTCATCCGTAGTCAACCCCGAGCGCACGCGCCATGAATTTCTATGTCGACCACATTGCCCAGGAACGTCAGCAGATTGGAAAGTCGCTACCGAAAGGGACACTCTTTTCGCCCGTCCTGCGTGGTATCGCCGACAGAGATATCGAAGGGATTTTCGCCTCCCTGGATCAAGACTGTGCGCTTTCCATGGCGCTTGCCGCGAGGCTTGGTCGCCTTCGCCTTAACCAGCGCAGCGATCGGTCGCACGGCGGTCGCGGACTGAGGTGGCGCAAGACGCGAGGGCTCCTGCCGAGCGGGCTGCGGGGCGGACGCCGAAATATGTGACGAAGTTGCGACCGGCGCACCCGTGCGAACGGATCGCGAGCTCAAGATCCACGTCATGCCTCCCATGAAGCCAAACCCCAGCACCAGCAAGGCCAACATGGCCACCCAACTCGTGTTTGAAGCGACCAGCCGTTGCGCGAGTCTCCGCACAGCCTGCCGAAGCTCGACAGCGACATTGGACCAGGGTTTCAGAGTGTGCCGACGTACATCCGAGTTGGTTGCCGGTCGCACCTCCACGGCGGGAACCAACGGCGAGGGCGTCGGAAGTGGAATTGGCCGCGACACACTTACGGAGTCGGTTGCCAACCGCGGCCTGTGCGACCTTCGTGCGATGGGCAACTCGCCAGTCGCACGCCGCGGGAATAGGTCCCGCATGGTTTGCGCTAGATCCGTCGCATTGAACCGAGCAGCGTGGACGACGTCGTCTAGCTGATCGGCCATCTCGGACGCCGACTGGTAGCGCTTGTCAGGATTCTTGGCCACCGCCTTCATCACGATGTTGTCGAGCTCGCGCGAACAGAGCGGATTGAACGATGATGGCGGCTTGACCTTGCAGCGCCGAACGCAGTCGATGGTCTGCATGGCGTTTTCTCTTTTGAACAGGCGACGGCCGGACAACGCCTCGTGCAGTACGACACCTGTGGCGAAGATATCGATCCTGCCATCGACCTCTCTGCTCGCCAGCTGCTCGGGCGCCATGTACGCCATTTTGCCCTTGAGCATTCCGACCTTCGTCGACTCTTCATCCGCGTCCACACGCAGCGCCTTGGCGATGCCGAAATCGAGCAGCTTCACCGCGCCGTCGTACGAAATCATGACGTTCGACGGTGAAACGTCTCGATGAATGATGCCCAGCACTTGCTCGTCATCCGACGTGAAATCGTGCGCATAGGCGAGACCTCGGCACATCTCGCGGCCGATGAACGCGACCACTTCCGGCCTCGGCGGTCCCATCCGCTCCCACAGTGTGCGCATTGTTGCCGACAGGTCATGCCCGCACACGTACTCCATGGACACGAAGTGCTCGTTGCCGAGGTTGCCCAGCTCGAGCACCTGTACGATGTTGGGGTGGCTCAGCTTTCCCGCAATTTTTGCCTCCTCGACAAGCATCTTGGTGAAGGACGGGTCACGGGCGAGGTGTGGCAGTATGCGCTTGATGACGACAGTTCGTTCGAAGCCCGCCGTACCGCGCATGCGAGCCTTGAATATGTCGGCCATTCCCCCTCGGCCAATGCGTTCGAACAGAGTGTACGCCCCGATCACGATCGGTTGCCGAAGCACTTCCCCCAAGGCTTCAACGGTCGGTTTCACGCGTGACTCCTCGCTCGGATGCCCTACAAACGCCTGCCGCCGTCCCGAGCAATCCGATTGCCTAGAAGGGAGTTCCTTGCATGTAGCGATCCAATCTCCGTGTGGAGGGCAGGGCTGGGACTGTCGAAGTCCAATTGTGCTATTTGACATGGCGCGTTGAGAAGGTCGGGGGCCCTATAGTCTGATGCGAGTTGGAGAAAGACGAGCAACCCGACTGCGGTTTTTCTTGTGGTCGTTGGTCTGACTGCTGGCTGTGCCTCCGAGGCCCCGCCCGATACTCAGGTGGTTCTCACACTGTTCGCGAAGGGAGGCCGAAAACACAAGTTCCAGTCACCGCAACAGTGACAGAAACAGGCACTGCGACGGTGACAACGACCGTCGCCCGGGACCGTGACCGTGACGTAGACGACATACCTCTCGTCGGCGGTATCGGGAGCATCAGGAGAAGAAGCCCGCTCTTTTCCGTGCTCCACCGGCCCTCAAAAAAGTGTCCGATAGAAACCCTTACGTCTACATCCACCTACACACCTAATCTATCCCTCTACCCAGGACGTGCCACACCTCACTGTCAGAAGGGACATCGCCACCAAGGCTTTTCACAAAAAGCAAAGTGGCGTTTCAACGGACTATGCTCATGCGCACGCCTGTAGCGAGGTCCTTCCTTGGTGAGTGTTTTCGTTTCCTACTGGTACTCGCTGGGCACGTCGATGTGGAAGGCGAGGTCGATCGCGCGTTCTTCGCCAGCGGTTAGTTTTAGGGACCAGCGGACGATGCCATCGCTGCGTTCAAGATTGTAGCCGGCGATGGTCTGCCCATCCACGCTGACAGTCACGTCTTTCATCTCGGACACTGGAATGTGGTCGCGAACAAGGGCACCACAAGCCGTTTCAAATCCATGCCGATTGCGCGAATTGCTCCGGTGGCGGGGAGTTTGACTGCCGACCTTGTGCGATACGTAATGGGGGGAACTACCGTTTTTGTTACGGGATATATTCTCGGTTACAAACCAGAAGCAGGCATTCCCGCGGTCATTTTCAGCATACTTTTCATGATGCTCGTT
>PMLH01000209.1 GCA_003159055.1 Myxococcales bacterium | reverse complement strand
TTCGCCATAGCCACCACGACAAATACTCCGCGGCAGGAAGTGGGCATCGAAAACCGCTTCGTAGTTGTCAAGCCCCCAGCCAAACAGCGGGCGACTGCGAAAGCCAGCGAGAGCCATCGACCAGATCATGGGGCGAAGGTCATCGGAACTCTTCATGAACAGGTGCTGTAGGCCTGGGTGGTTGGGCCAGGATGGCCCCACCCGCACCACCCAAAGGTATCCAGTGCTGGCCAGCAGCAAAGATCCCACGGTGGCGATCAGGAACCGCCAATGACGGCCAGTTACCGTCCATCCCAAGGTTACGACCAACACGCCAGAAACGAGCCCGAGCAGCGCGCCGCGCGATGATGTGAATACGATCGTAACGAGAGAGAGGATGGCGCCGACAGCGTAGAGCGTCCGCAGCGCCGAGCTCCGAGTGCGAACCCAAAGGAGCGCCAGAATGCCGATGATAAATACTTGGTAGGTGGCGCAATAGATGGGGTTGCCGAGCACGCCGGAGATCCGATCAATGTTAGGATCGCCCACGTCGCGGAGCGCGGACAGCGCCACAAAGACCCCGAGCGCGACCTGCCAGTGGAGTATCCGCCGCCAATCCCGCCACGTGCGCAGCAGCGAGGTGGCCATCACGTACCAGACGAAGAAAAAGGCTAGGGAGAAGAGTCCTCCCATCCGATCCTGCGAGCCCCAGAATGCCCGATGTCGGTTGAATGCAAAAACACAGGAAAGCGAAAGAGCCACAAAATAAGCCCCCAGAGCCATGGAGAGCCATGCGCGCCGAGGGCGAAAGACGGGTTGGCGCCACGCCAGCAGCAGGAAGGCGGGCACCGTGAGAGCGATCGTTGCCTGCAAGAGAATCGTCGTAAAAAAAATATAGGGGTATACGGTGGCGTCTTTCGCCGCCGCCACGATCGCCAGCAGGCCGCCGTAGATGCCGGCCAGCGCAACGAGTCTCAGAACGCGATCAAACAGGGAGCCAACGGGACCATGAACGTCCTCGGCTTTGGTCTTCTTGTCCGACATTCGCCCCATGTTGACTCGCCGATCACCGAGTTGCCCTACGCATGGATCCAGCAGGGCTTTCATTGGGGATTTGCAAGGCTGACATTGAGTCTCTTATCGGTGGTTGGACTCCTGACTAAAGCTCAGGGCCCTGCGTTTGGGGTGGCCGCCCTTGGCAGCATGGACATCGCGCCGGGTCGCCGGTTCGAGCCGTTGGGACATGGTTCACCTCCCCCCCATGCAGCCATGGCAGATGGGGATGCCCCTTAGTTCACCGTCAGCGGCGTCGACCCGATAAAGTCATTGCGCGTGTCCTGGGCGAAGACCTTGATGTAGTATCGACCCGCAGGCAAATCCGAGGGAATCTTGAGCGTCGTCGACAGCGTCGACCCAGTCAGCGAAGCTTTCACGCTTGCCACGACCTTATCGTTAGCGGTTTCGTAGTTCTTTTCTATCACGGCGTCGCGACCAGAATCGCCATCGGTGGGAACGTTGGCAATATCACCCAGGATGGCCTTGCGGGTGGACTCGAGCGCGACGATTGCTTCGGCGCCCGAAGCAAGACTGGGGAAAGTCGCTGTGACGGTCAGCTCGGCCCCATTGCTTGCGGTGGACGGATTCACCGAAACGGTCGTTGCGTTGCCAGCGTAAAGAACAGCCATCCCTGGGTCGCCAAAGAGGGTGTACATGTGAAGGTGGCTACGCTTGAGGGCGGCCCTTGCGGTTGCCGAGTCGAGGACTCCGGCAACCGAATCGATGGTCTGGCGAACGCTGTCGTTGTTTTGCAGCATGCGCTGCTTGGCCAAGCGGAAAGCCTCCCCAACAGTCGACGAGCGCAAAGCGGTGAACACCTGCGAAACCTCGTAGATGAAGACGGCATTCGCGTAGGGGTCCGATTCCGCTGTTGAGGATAAGATCGCGACAGGCGCGTTTGGCTGGACGAGAATGCGTTCGCTCACGCTCTCCGCGCCAGCAAAAGCCCCAGTCGAGCAAGCGACGAAGAGGAGAATCGGCGATTTATGGGTAACCGAAAGCTGATCAAGCTGACTTGTGTCAAGAATCGGGTAAGAAACGCCATTCCAGCTCAGCGATGCAAAGCCGTTGGTAGATCCGTGCCCCACGTAGGCCACCAGCAGCGATCCTTCGTTGATGCGGCGGTAGACCTGATCGCTGAATTGCTCGGGGATGTAGACGTAGGGCGAGGCTTGCTTCGCGTAGGTCATCGTCACGTCGTAGGCGTAGGGAATCGCTTCGGTGATGTCGTAGACCAGGGTCTCGATCGCCAGGTCGGCGAGATCGCCCATCCCCGACGTGCTGGCGAAGATGTTGAGGCGACGGTCCCAAACGCCGATCTCGTGCGTCGTCTCGTACGCGGCGACCTTGGCGCGTACCAGATCGGCATCAGCGTCCGTGTCGGCGGTGATGCGTCCGACGGAAAGGTCGGGAACATCGTCGCCGTCCATGTCGGCGTAGACGTTGTCGGACACGACCGTCGATGAGGTCGAGGGATCGAGCCAGGTTCCGGCCGGCACGCCGCTGCGGTCTCCCGGCCAGCTCGCCTGGGCATCGCCGAAGAGAAGAAGGTACATCGGTCGCTTCGTGTCGCGGCCTTGGTAGAGGGCCCGAACATGGTCGCGGATCCGCGCGCTTGCCGACGACGCATCGGCGGCATTTCCGACGATGTCGCCCACCATCGCCAGGTCGACATTGAACCCAGCCGCTCGGCGAAAATCGCGGTAGCGTCGCGCCGAAGCGGCCAGGCTGTCGGCCGCAACAATCAAGTAGTCTGGAACGCTGCTGATGCCGACGTCGACAGATGTGACGTCACTGTCCGCGCTACTGGCGGCGTCGATGCCGCCGTCCCGAGCGCCCGTGTTGCCACTGGCACCGCCGACGATGCCACCCGTGCCAGGGCTGCCGCCGCCGTCGATGGCAGCGCCACCGCCTCCGCCTCCCGCCCTTCCACCGCCTCCAGTGTTTCCACCCGCACCGACAGCCGTGCCACCGATGCCCGCGCTTCCGGCCGCGTCGATAGCCATGCCACCGGCGCCCGCATTTCCACCCGTGACCCCAGTCCCGGCACCCATCCCCCCACTACCAATTCCACCAGTCCCGACGACAACCGAGCCTCCAACGCCCTTGCCGGCGGTTCCGCCACTGCCGACGGCAGCGCCACCACTGCCGCCCCCCGGATTGGAGTGCTTGCCGCACCCCACCTGGAGCGAAATCAAAAGCAAAACGACGAAAACGCCCCGCAGGCTGCGCATGCTGTCCTTCCTCTACCAAAGTAGTTCAACCCTTCGCCATCGGCGACACGAGAATGCATGCTAACCCGGTTCTGGCACTTTCGGCGACACTCCGAACCGAGTCTTCGTGGGTCCGGGGTGCATCGCAACTCATCGCCAGGCGCGTATGGCGCCTATCCTTTTGTCGATTTCGACGACCAGTACTTCGGGATCGTGGCTCGCCAAGGCGGTCTGCACACGTATCCGGAAGGCGTGCACATCTTCCGCAGCGTGCAGCCCCTGGTGAGCCGCTGGGCGAAAAAAGACTGCGGGACCATCTGACATGGAGCTAGCCGTGCCGGGGCCGCTCAGGCATCAACTCGTACAGCGCCCCAGTGGTGGCTAGCATCATGAGCCCCACGATGAAAAACACCGGGCTGCCCGTCAGCACGGGATCCATGAACGAGTCCGTTCCCACTCGCGCAGCACCGGCGAGACCGACCCCAAGGGTGGCCATACCCACGACGAGCCAAATCGAAGTCAACAAGGTCCTACGACCGTCCCGCACCTTCTTCGGTTTCTGCTGCGATGCAATGGCCAGCGGGGCAAAAGGAATCAGCCGCACGGCAGGCAACAAAAGCAGGATGCAGACGGCGACGATCCCCAGCACCACGGCGTATTCGATCCTGGTTGGCGAATAGGTGCCGGCCGGATACGGCAACGCCAGGCCGTGCGTCTGCCAAGCCACGAGCAGGTAGTAGTGGTGCAGGAAGAGAGCGACCTCGACCATGAGACTGGCGAGCACCGCAGTGCTCAGTCGACCCTGGCGCCGTCGGGCCGCGCGCCAAAGCAGCCCAGCTGCGACGAACAAGCTGCCGACCGCACCCCAGAACATCCCGCCAAAGTCGTGCAGAAGCGCCCTGCCGTAGGCCGCAACCGCGCCCTCGGTCGAGCTTACCGACGCGATCTCCGCGGCGACGACGAGAAGCAACGACAGCGCAACCGCGGCCAGAAGCCATCGCCCAAGCCGGGCGTAGCCACGCGCGGGTAGCCCAGCTTCCCGCCCCGCCAATTTCTCCACCAGCGCCGCCGCGATGACCAGAACGGCAATGCCTCCGGCAAACGAGACCGCCAAGAAGGCCGCGACCTCCAGAAGAACGACGTCGATGCTGCGGGCGGGCCGCACGACAAAGAGGCTCGCCAGCGCAGTGGCCGGTGCGACGAGAGCCGGCAGCATGAAGAGCGACATCCAAAAGCCGGCCTTCTTGCGTCGGTAGCGTTGCACTGGAGTTCCTTTGTATCCAGCGGCGAACAAGCGCTGAAGCCCTTGCCACCGGGACGGCCGTTTCGCGTACTCGGCCAAATCCGGACGGCGCGCGAGCACACAGTGAACCAGGCTGCCGAACAGGCAAATCGCTCCCACGGCGGTGAACGTCACGAACATCGGAGACTGCGGGCGCGCATACAGGGAAAGGTTCACCAGAGCCGCCAGCGGCCGGCCCTGATCGGCCATGACAGAAAGCGCGGCGCCCAAGCAACATGCGATGGAAGGAGGCATGGCAATGCGAGCCGCGGCCTCCATGGCGCGGTCGCGCGAGAAGCGTGCGATGCAGGCCGCTGCCATCAAGGCGACGCCCGCGCCCAGAAAGCACCCATCCATCACGACGTAGAGCCCCCATACCGCGCCGCCAGCGCCCACGCCCCGCATTCCACTCACGACCTCGCCACCCTGGATCTGCAATGCGTAGGCATACACGCCCACCGCCGCCATGGCCAAAAGGACCACGAGCCCGAGCGCAAATCCCAGCCTGCCCCACGGTTTCATGGTTTGCCTCGTAGGTAGAAAATCCGCGGGTGCGTGCCCAGGTGAGCGAGCAGAGTGGCGGCGCGCGAGCTTTCGGCCAACTTCGACAAGGCGGACTGCGGATCTGCCCGGTCGCCGAAGGTGATCGCGTGCGACGGACAGGCTGCAGCACAAGCCGGCAATCGCTGGAGCTTTTCGTCCCGCACAGGCTCCTCGTCGAGGCGCGCCCGTTCCAGCACGGCGCGAATGCGGTGCTGGCAGAGCGTGCACTTCTCGACCACGCCAACCGGCCGAACCGCGACGTCGGGATTGACGATGCTCGCATCACCGCCGGGCCACGCGGGTTGGGTCCAGTTGTAGTAACGGCGGCTGTACGGGCACGCGACCATGCAGGCGCGGCAGCCGACGCAACGATCCCAGGTCTGAATCACAATCCCGTCGTCAGAACGGTAGCAGGCGCCTACCGGACAGACCTTCACGCACTCGGGGCGCTCGCAGTGCATGCACGGGATCGGCGCCGGCCATGGCCCAAGCTCCCAGCGGCTGCCTCGCGGATCGGGGTCGAGCATGTCCATCCAGTGTATCGGTCGCGTCGACGCCGAGTGCTGCGGCCCGAGCGGCGCAATGTTGTTTTCGGCCTCGCAGGCGACCACGCACGCTTGGCATCGCGTGCAGCGATCGAGATCGATCGCCATGCCCCACTGCGGGACCTTGGTCTTCTCCGTCGCAGGTGTCGTGTCAGCGGCGCGGGCAGTCCGTTTCACGGCAGCGCCTACGGCTGCGGTCGCGGCCAAGGCCAAAGCCTCGCGCCTGGTGGCTTGTCGCGACTTTGGGCTACTCATCCGATTATCCCAACTTTCGCCCGCGTGGCCCAGGCAAGCCACTGCCCGGTCGACGGATCGGCAAGCCCCGCAAGCAAGCGTGCCGGAGTGCCGCTGCTGTCGCCAACCACCCTGCCCCACCCGCCGAGCGGCAAACCAAGCACGCCGAGCTTGATTCGCGGGTGGATGCGCACGCGCAGCTCCACGCGCGCGACCGGCGACGTGACCGCCACCCAATCGCCATCGGCCACGCCAAGCTTGACGGCATCTTCAGGGGCCATTTCGACGCAAGATCGCCAGGGATCGCCGCCGCCCGGCAGCTCTGCCAACCACGAAAACTGGCGCACACCACCTTCGGCATAGCCGCGGTCGCGAAATGGGCAGAGCACGAACGGAAACTGAACGGGCTCGCCGACCTTCGGCGCGTCCTTCTCAGCAAGCACTGGCGTGACATCCAGAAGCCCAGCGAAGGCTCCGTCGGCCGCATCGCCCTTTCCGCCGGCCTTGCAAACGCCGTTGCTCGCAAGGTCATCGAGCAGCCCATCGGCGTCGCCAGAGCTGGCCGCAAGGCGAGCGAGAACGGCCTCGCGATAGGTCTTCCACGGAAATGATTTCGCGACCGATTCGCCCAGCGCAGCCGCCAGCCGCAAGACCACGTCACCAGTCTGCATGGCAGTGGCAAGCGGCGCAACCACCGGCTGCCGAAGCGACAAGGCGCCCGAGCCACGCGTCGGCGCAACCACGTCCCATCGTTCGAGGAAGCTTGCTTCAGGGAAAAGCAAGTCCGCGAATCGCGCAGATTCGTCGAGAATCGGCGAGAACGACACCACGAATGGCACCTTCGCGATGGCCTCAGCCCAACGCCTGCCGTCTGGTTTCGAGAAGACGGGATTTGAATAGTGGAGCAGCAGAACCTCGACCGGATACGGCTTGCCCGACAAGATGGCGTCTGGCACGGCCAGAATGCGCGAGGTCTCGAAGCTTCGCTGCCCAGGCGCGCGACCGTCGATGGTGGCCGCGGCGAGGCCGGCCCACGCGCGCTCGTCGAGGTCGGGGGGTGAGAAGCCGACCGATTCCTCGGCCTCCAGCAACATGCCGCCGGGGCCCCCGATGCTGGACAGCACGGCGTTGAGAACCAGCGCGGCCGCAACCGCAACGGCATCCTTGGTCTCCTCGTCGACCACGACGACCGACGGCCGAGTTGCCACCAGCTCGCGCGCCAAGGTCTCGATTCGGTTCGGCGCCACACCCGCAGCTTGCGCGGCCTGTGCCGGCGAATACGCCGTCATGACCCGCGACCGAACGGCCTCGAAACCGGCCGACTTCTCAATCGCCGATTCGTCGGCCAGCTGCTCGCGCAGAAGCACGTGCAAGAGCCCGAGCAGCAGAGCCCCGGCGCGCCCAGGCGCCACTGCAAGCCATTCATCGACCAGCGCCGCCGTCTTCGGCAACCGGGGTGACGCGCAAAGCATCCGCGGACGCGTGGGGGCGGCCAACGCCCGCGACAGATGCATCGCCTGGGGCGACGATTCGAGGGCGCCGGTGCCAACCAGCAGAACGCACGCTGCACGCTCGAAATCGTAGCCAGGCAGGCCGGCCTTGCCCGTCATGGCGCGCAGGGTTTCCACCACAGCGGCGCGCCCGGTGGCGCCGTGACCCAGGTGGTTCGGGGAGCCGAAAGCCGCCATGAAGCGCGCCCACAGGGCGTGCGTGGTTCCGCGGGACTCTCCGTCGACCAGCACGAGCCGGGGCGTGTCGCCCGACGCGCGCAGCTTTTCCAATCGTACCCGTAGCTCGCCGATGGCATCGTTCCAGGAAATCGCTTCCCACTGCTGGTCGCCGCGATTCCCGTGCCGGTGCATCGGGCCGCGGATGCGGTCCGGGTGGTAAAGCATCTCCAGCCCCGCCAAACCGCGCGCACAGAGGCCGCCGCGGTTCACCGGCGATGCCGGATTGCCCTCGACCTTCACGGCGCGGCCGTCCACCACCCGAACCCGGATGCCGCAACCGGTGTCGCACATGCCGCAGGTCGAAAGGACGTAGCTTTCGGCACCAAGCCGCGTGCCCGGCGCGAGCGGCACCACCGGCTTGTCCGGCGCATACGGATCCCTGCCCGGCCGACAGCCGGCCCAAAGGCCAGCCGCAACGCCGGTGCCGGTAAGGAAGGTGCGTCTGCCCAGGTCAGCCATGTTTCACTTGTGACAAGTCTTGCACTGGTTGCTCGCCCCGCGCTCGCGATGGCAGCGCATGCAATCTTCCATTGTGGGATGAACATCCGGCAGCGCCAAGGGTTGAGTGCTCTCGGCGACGCCCTGGTGGCAATCCTCGCATTTCATCTTCGCCAACGTCACGTGGGCCGCATGCGAAAAGTACACGTGCCCCGGCAAGCGGTCGACGCGAATCCAGGGGATTTCCTGCTTCTGCTCGGCGAACCACCGCACCCGCGGCTCGTCAGGATGCTCGCCGCGCGGCTTGTGGTGGCAGTCCATACAGTCGGCCACGGTCGGAAACTGCGCCTGGGGTTCTTCCTCGGAGCCCGGGTGGCAGGTGATGCACTTCATGTCAGCTTCCATGTGGCGCTTGTGGCTCAGCGCCATAGGCTGCTTCACCAGCGCAGGCTGCCGGTGGCACGCACCCCCGCCCACGAGGAACACCGACGCCACCAGGCTCCAGCCGAGAAGCCTAGCCCGCATGGTTCACCAGAGGCACCAGCCTCGCGCGGCCCCTTCGGCGCTATTTCTTGCCGGCTTTTCCACCCTTGCCTTCTCCGGTCGGTTTGACCGCCTTGCCCTGCACGCAGGTCTTGACGATCTCGTCGGCCTGCGCCTTGGCTTGCGCGCCAACGTTGGGCAATGCGGCCAGCTTGCCCTGCTCGGCCTTGGCGCCGCTGCAGTCGCCCCTCCCCACCAGCACCTTGGCCAGCTCGTAGTGCGCGAGCGCGTTCTGCGGGTCGAGTCCGGTCGCCTTCCGACATTCTTCCTCGGTGGCCTTGCCGCGCAGATCTTTCTCGACCAGCGCCCGGCAGTAGTCGGCGGCGATGCCAGGGTCTTTCGGCTCCAGCTTGGCCGCCTTGACAAGCGCGTCGACTGCCGCCGCCGCCTGCTTCCGCCGCAGTTCCACCCGCCCAAGCCCGGTCCAAGCCGGCGCAAACTTGGCGTCGATTTGGGTCGCCTTGTGCAGCTCCTCGCGCGCCTCATCGAACTGCTTCTTGTCCGACAAGAGCAGGCCCAGGTTGGTCAACACCGTCGCACTCTCCGGCAACAGCCGCACCGCCTGACGGCATTCCGCAATCGCACCGTCCAGATCGGCAAGCTTGCGCAAGACCGAGCACAGGTTGGCGTGGCAAACGCCGTCGTTCGGCTTGCTCTGCAGCGACTTCCGGTACGCGGCTGCCGCTTCGCGCGGCTGCTTCATCGCCTCGCGCAAAAGACCCAAATTGAAGGCCGCGCTGGCGTTCTTCGGGTCGCTCGCGCTGGCCGCCACCAGCTCCTTTTCCGCCGCCGGAAGGTCGTTCCGGCCGAGCAGGATGGCGCCCAGGTTGTTGTGAGCCGGGGCGAACTTGCCATCGCGGGCAATTGCCTCGCGGTACGCCTTCTCGGCACCGACGGTGTCGTTCTTCTTTTCCAGGACCACGCCGCGCAAATAGACCGGCCGAGCGTCCTTCGCATCCGCCTTGGCCGCATTGTCGAAGGCTTGCAAGGCGCCAGCGAGATCGCCCGACTGGAACAGCTTCTCCCCGCGTTCGAGCTCGGCCGCGATGTTCTTGCCCGTCCCCGGCCCGGCACCGGCCGCAAGGAGCCCGACGAAAATGAGATGGATCGTCCCGACGAATGCAGGCATGGGCAGAGGTTCCGACGGATACGCGCCAGCCGTCAAGCGCAAGTATGAAATCGTGATCCCGCGATAGCCCCAGAAAGTCGTCGTCGTGGCCCTGGTCGTGGCCGTGGCCGGATGATCTTCGTCGGCCACGGCCACGGGAGCGGGAACGGCTACGTCCACGACCACCGCTCGCTGCTCCCCTTGGGTACGAGCGTCCATCGTGGAAAGGCGCCTCTTTCCGTAGCCTTCCGCGGCGGCGCTGCGCTTGTCGCGGGATCAAGGTGAGCTAGCTCCGCAAACCGGCCAGGGCATGCTGCAGCGCTTGCGAAAGGGCGGCAATGCGTGCTTCGTCCTCGATCTTCTCCTCGGTCGCGGTGTCGCGCACATAGAAGATGTCCGCGACGCGGTCGGCCGCCACGCCAACCCGGGACCGATGGATGTCGACGCCCTGCTCGGCCAAGGCGTGGGTGATGGTGTAGAGCACACCGGGTTTGTCCTCGGTGAAGACCTCGACGATGGTGAAGGTCCGGCTGGCGTCGTTGTCGACGTTCACTTCGGTGGGCGGAACCTTCGGCTTGGCCCGCTGGTACAAAGGCGACGAGCGCGGACGCTTCGCAACCAAGGCCTCGACCGTGGCCCGCCCGGAAAGCACGACTTCCATGTCGCGCCCGATCGCCTCGATCCGGCTTTCGTCGGTCACGGCGCCGTCGGGTTCCTTGCGAATCCGGAAGATGTCGAGGGCCTCGCCACGCTCGTGCACCCCGGGCACTGGCTCGCGCACGTAGATGGCGGCGTCCAGGATGTCGATGCGGTTCGCGAACAGCACCCCGGCCACTTTCGACAGGAGGCCCGGCGTGTCGTCTGCGGCCAGAACCAGCTCGGAAAACGTCCCGCGCTCTGAATGGCTCACCGCCATTGCGCACGGCTGCTTCCGGCCGCGCATCAGGCGCGCGTGTTCGGCGATGGCTTCCGCCTCCTGCTCGGCGAAGTAACGGTCGGGCAACCCGGCAAACGCGTTGGCCGCGATCGGTGAATCGCCGGCGCGGCCGAGCAGCTCAGCCGCCCTCTTTTGGCGTTCCTCGACCAATTCGGCGCGCTCGGCCGCGAGCAAGTCCGGCCCCCGACGCATGTACTTCAGGGTCCGGTCGTAGAGCTCGTGGAGCAGCTCGTACTTCCAGCGGGTCATGGTCTTGGGCCCAGTCGATGTCAGGTCGCAAAAGGTCAAGATGAAGAGCTGGCGCATCCGCTCCTCGGTCCCGCAGATGCGCGCGAAAAAGTCCAACAGGCCGGGATCTTGCAGGTCCCGCCGCTGCGAGTTGTGGCCCATTTCGAGGTGCTCGCGAACCAGGAACTCGACCAGGGCGACCTCGTCTGGATTGAGCCCAAGCTCCCTTGCGATGCGCTCGGCCATCACGGCGCCCTTTTCCGCATGGTTCGCCCCAAGCGGCTTGCCAACGTCATGCAAGAGAAGCCCGACGAAAAGTGCCCGCGTCTGCACCACGTCCGGGTAGGCATCGCAGACCTCGGGATAATCCTGCCGCAGCTCGCCGCGCGCGACGGCCTTCAGGGTCGCCACAGCGTAGAGCGAATGCTGGTCCACCGTGTACACGTGATAGATGTCGTGCTGCACGCGACCAGAGACCGGCGTCCATTCGGGCAAGAGGGCGGAAATGAGACCCAGGTCCTGCATTTGTTCAAGACGCGACGGCGTCCCGCGATCGTCGATGTTGGTGAGCGCGTCGAGGAAGTATTTGGCGGCGCTCGGATCGGCGCGCAGGGCGGCCGAGCGGCTCGCCGCCAACTCGGAAAGCAGGTCCTTCGTGGACAGGCCGATACCGGAGTCTAACTTCTGTGATACAACGAATATACGTATCATTTCTGACGGTTGAGACTCGAATATAAAGTTATTCTTTACTTCAAGCTTACCATCGCGGAGAACGAAGCTGGGATCCTCGGCCGGCCCGTCCTTCGCACGCACCGGCTTGGGTGGCCGTGGCTTTTCGACGTGCTCGCAAACCCGCTGCATGAGGCGAGCGGTCGAGCGCTGGATGGTCCGCGCGTGGGTCTGGAAGTCGCGCATCAGTGCCTCAACCGCGGGCGTCACTGCCGGCCCCCGCTCGTCATCGGGCGAGCTGTAGGCCGGATAGAGCAACGGCGCGATCCGCTCCTGCAGGTCGAACCGCAGCTGGTCCTGCCGGCGCCCGGCCGTCAGATGCAGCGCCATCCGAAGCCGCAGCATGAAGTCGATGGCCTGGGACAGCGTCTCCGCCTGCCGCACGGACATCGCGCCCAGCTCAGCCAGCTGCATGGGGCTCGAAGCCTCGAAGCACACCTGCGCCGCCCAACGCCCCACGCACAGGTCGCGTATGCCGCCGGGGCCGCTCTTCAGGTCGGGTTCGAGCATGAAGATCGTATCGCCAAAGCGGCCATGGCGGACCTCCTGCTCCTCGCGCAGCCGAGCCACGAAGCTGTCGGGGGCTGTTCCCGCCACCCGAGCTTCGTAGCGGGAGCTGAAATCCGAAGCCAGCCGGCTGTCCCCGGCCAAGTAGCGAGCGTCCAGCAGGGCCGTGGCCGCTGCCAGGTCCTTGTCGGGCAACGCCAACCCGTCAGCCACCGACCGCACCGCGTGACCAGCATCGAGCTTGGCGTCCCAGAACGGAACCAGGATTGCGTGCGCAAGAGCCTCCACCTTGGCGTCCGGGTTCTTGTCGCAGAGGAACAGCAGGTCGAGATCGGAAAATGGGGCCAGCTCGCGCCGGCCGAAGCTTCCGGTTGCGAGCACTGCGACCCTGGAGGAAACACCAAGCCCGGCTTGCGCGAAATGAAACGAGAGCAACTCGAGCACCGCCGTCTCGACAGCCGAGCTCAAGCCGAGCGCGAGATCCCGGCCGCAAGCTCCTTCGGAAATTCCCCTACTGGCCGCGTCGCGAGCGGCGCGTACTCGCGACGCGATGCTGGCGGCGTCAGGCTCTTGGCGCGAAGTCATGGGCATAGCCTTGCATACTTTCGGCCGTGGTGCGCGTCGAGCCGGACCCCAAAAAGCGACGCCGGCAACATTGACGGCGCGCTTCGGCTGCGGCACCGTATGGGTCATGTCGGCAATCGAACTCGCCCCCCTCTCCGATCGACTCGACGAAGAAGAAGTGAAGGCCCTTGGACGTCTCCTCGAACAGGCTGGGACGAAGCTTCCAGCGCTGGAGGAACACATCACCCACACCTTCGCCAAGCGGCTGAGCGAAGAAGCGATGACGGAATTTCTGGACCGGCTCGACGCGCACGACGTCGCAGCCGATATCTATTTGCCGATCGAATTTGAAGGCCCTCTGACAGTGGGTGACTACCGGGTTGCCTCTGCCCACGCCCTGCAGGAGACTCTGGAAGAAATGAAAGAAGAACTGGCCATTGAGGACGAGGACGACTTCGACGACGAAGAAGACGAAGACGAAGACGATGAAGAAATGGATGAAGGCAGCGTGATTGAAGCGCAGATGCGCAACATCTGGCAGCTGGTCAACGATGCCTGCGGCGAATCCATCGAGAAAAACTTTCCGCTTCACCTGCGCGTCTGAGCTCCACCATGGCCGACTTGGTCCTGACCTTGATTGGTGCCGACCGCCCTGGCCTGGTGGAAGCCGTGGCCGATGTGGTTGCAAGCAACGGCGGCAATTGGTTGGAGAGCCGCATGGCGCACCTGGCGGGCAAGTTCGCCGGAATTCTGCGCATCGAGGTTCCCGCCGACAAATCATCGGCGGTGCTGGCTGCGCTCGCCGACTTGGAAACGCGCGGCCTCAAGGTCGTGGGCGAATCTGCCGCCGGGGTGTCCGACGTGGCGACGCCCGGGCGGTCGCTCGATCTGGAGGTGGTCGGACTGGATCGGCCGGGCATCGTGCGTGAGATTTCCCAGCTGCTCGCGAGCAGCGGCGCAAACGTCGAGGAGCTAGCCACCGATCGCATCAGCGCCGCGATGTCGGGCGAGATGCTGTTCGTCGCAAAGGCGCGCGTGCGCCTGCCGAGCAGCGCCGACCTAGCCACCCTTCGGGCGGCACTCGAACGCCTGGCCAGCGACTTGATGGTCGAGATCAAGCTGGTCGAAACCGCACTGGAAGCCAAGCCGCGCAAGAGCTAGGCGTGTCCGTCCAAACCATGGGTGAAAGCAGCACCGCC
The DNA here is from genome assembly GCA_003159055.1 of Myxococcales bacterium. The sequence continues at coordinate 1,125 of PMLH01000209.1, read as the reverse complement.
GCAACCGCCGCCATCATCGTCATCGGCGACGAAGTCCTTTCTGGCAAAGTCGAGGAGCAGAACGCGCGCTTTCTGGTGCGCGAGCTGCGCAACCTGGGCGTCGCCGTACGCCGAATCGAGGTCATCCCGGACGTCCCCGACGTCATCGTTGCGTCGGTCCGATCCGCATCCGCGAGCTTCGCTCACGTCTTCACCGCAGGCGGCATCGGCCCGACCCACGACGACGTGACGATTTCCGCCATCGCCGCCGCCTTCGGGGTCCCGGTCGTGCGCAACCAGGAATTGGCCGACATCATCCGCGCGGCAACGGTGCACGAGTTTCACGAGCGAAACCTGCGCATGGCCGATGTCCCCGACGGGGCCGCCCTGCTCCGCGGGCCGGGGGCCTCCGACGGGTGCTGGCCCGTGCTGGCCATTCGCAACGTCTACGTCCTGCCCGGCGTGCCATCGATCTTGCAGCGCAAGTTCGCCATGATCCGCGACCGATTCCGAACCTCGCCCTTCTTCAGCCGCGCGGTCTATTCGCGGGAGGGCGAAGGCGCCATCGCCGACATGCTCGACAAGGCCGCCGCCGATTTTCCCGACGTCGCCATCGGTTCCTACCCGCACGTCGACGCCACCGACCACAAAGTCCTCATCACGCTCGACGGACGTGACAAGACTCTGGTCGACCAGGCCTGCGCACAGATCGTGGCAGGCCTCGGCGCCGCCCTGGTCCGGGCCGAATAGCGCCGCTCGCGTCGCGACTCGCCTACCGAACGCGGCCTGGGTACCATCGCGGGAACGCCAATGAAAATGCTATAACGCCGCCGTGGCTGAGCTACCGCAAAACGTGAAGGGAATGAACGACATCCTGCCGCCCGACGTGGCGAAGTGGCAGTTCGTCGAGGAAAAGGCGCGTGCCATGCTGGACGCCTTCGCCTACCGCGAGCTGCGCACGCCCATCGTCGAGTACACCCCGCTGTTCACCCGGTCGGTCGGAGAAGCCACCGAGGTGGTGGAGAAGCAGATGTACACCTTCGACGACCGCGACGGGAAATCCGTCAGCCTGCGGCCGGAAGGAACCGCATCGGCCGTGCGCGCCTACGTCGCCGGATCGCTGTGGAACCGCGAGCCGGTCACGCG
>PMLH01000441.1 GCA_003159055.1 Myxococcales bacterium | reverse complement strand
CGAGGTGTTCCGCGACCTGCACCGCCTAAAGAGGACCAAATCACTGTCATTTGGCGAACGGCGTATGCTCGACACCGCGCGTGGATTGGTCATTCAGGAGCTGTCGGTTGCGCGTGCGTCCAACCGGGAATCGGTCGAGGCGGATCTGGAACGTGCACTGAACGAAGGCCAAGCGTAACTTCAGCCAGCCACCAACGTACACCGGGTCGCCTGCCGGCCATCTTGCGGCAGAATGACCGGCAGCCCCCATGCTTCCCCCGGCCGACGAGACTGACGGCAGCGATACGATGCCTTCTGCCGAACACCGTGCACGCGAGCTGCGCGCGCTCATCACCGAGCATGACCGCCGCTACTACGAGCTCGACCAGCCCTCGATTCCAGACGCCGACTACGACGCCTTGGTGCGCGAGCTGCGCGCCATCGAAGAGCAATTCCCGTCGCTGGCAACGGCCGGCAGTCCCACTCNNGCCGATGCTGTCGCTCGACAACGTGTTCTCGCTGGCCGACCTCGATGCCTGGGCAAAGCGGCTCGCGCGCGGTTCGGAGGGCGCTATCGATTTCGTCTGTGAGCTGAAGATCGACGGCCTCGCAGTCTCGCTGACCTACAACGATGGCGTGTTTTCCCGTGGCGCGACCCGAGGCGACGGCCGCGTCGGCGAAGACATCACGGCCAACCTGCTCACCATCGCCGACATTCCCGCCCGTCTGCCAGGCCACAGCTTCCCGCCGGTGCTGGAGGTGCGCGGCGAGGTCTACCTGCCGATTTCCACGTTCGACAGGTTGAACCGAGACTTGGCATCGCGAGGCGAACGCGCGCTGGTCAATCCGCGCAACGCTGCTGCTGGGAGCCTGCGACAGAAGGACCCGACCGTGACCGCATCCCGCGGTCTTCGTCTGTGGTGCTACGGCATGGGCAGGCCCGGCGAAATGGTCGACGGCAAGCGAACCAACCGCCACTCGGAGGATCTGGCTCGGCTCCGCACCTGGGGCTTGCCGGTCAATCCAACCATCGAGCGGTCCAGCTCGCTCGCAGAAGTCATCGCGTTCATCGAGAAGTGGCACGACCAGCGCTATACGGTCGATTACCAAATCGACGGCATCGTCTTCAAGGTCGATCGCTACGATCAACGTGCCGACTTGGGAACGACCAGCCGCGCGCCTCGCTGGGCGATCGCCTTCAAGTTTCCGCCCGAAGAGAAAACTGCGCTCCTCAAGCTCATCGCAGTGAACACCGGACGCACGGGCCGAGTGACGCCTTATGCAGAATTGGAGCCTGTCCATGTCGGCGGCGTCACCGTGTCATCGGCCACCTTGCACAATGAGAGCGAGGTGAGACGCAAGGACCTTCGCGCAGGTGACATGGTCATCGTCCGTCGTGCCGGCGATGTAATTCCCGAGATTGTCGGCCCCGTTCTCGAACAACGCCCCTTGGAATCGGTGCCGTGGCAATTCCCCAGCCAGTGCCCGGCCTGCGGATCGGATCTCGTGCGTAAGGGCGACGAGGCCGATTGGCGCTGCCCGAACCGCAAGGGTTGCCCAGCACAGGGTGCGCGCTGGCTCTATTACTTCGGTTCGCCCGACGCCATGGACGTGGAACACCTCGGCTATCAAACCGTGACCGCCTTGATGGAACGCGGCTGGGTCACCGATCCGTCCGATCTGTACACCCTCGACCTGGAAAGCGTCAGTGCCCTGCCCGGCTTCGGCGAGAAGTCGGCGCGAAACCTGATCGATGCGATCGCCGCGTCCAAGAATCGCCCCATCTGGCGGCTGTTGGTAGGACTGTCCATCCGTCGGGTGGGGGCGCATGTGGCCCAGATACTAACCAAGCGCTATCGATCCATCGATGCCCTGGCCGCCGCCAACCTGGAAGGTCTCGAAAATGCTGAAGGGGTCGGGCCGGAAATATCGTCAGCGGTTCACGAATGGTTCCGCACCCCGGAAAATCTCGCGCTGATCGAGAAGTTGCGACAAGTTGGGGTGCGCTTGCAGGACGAGGAACCCGCCACGCCGATCGGCGAGCAGCCGCTGCAAGGAAAGATCGTCGTTATCACGGGCACGCTGTCGAGCCTCTCACGCGAAGAAGCCAGCCAAGCCGCTGAAGCGGCGGGGGCGCGGGTCACATCCAGCGTGTCGAGGAAGACCAGTTTCCTCGTCGCGGGCGCCGAGGCCGGATCGAAANNATCGAAACTCGGCAAGGCACAAAGCTTGGGTGTCGAGGTCATCGACGAGGCGGAATTCCTGCGGCGCCTGAGGCGCAGCTGACCTACCCCTCTGCGTGCAGTCCGGTCTGATCGATCCCGCGCAGGTAGTAGCTGGGATCGGAGATGAAGCTGCTGAACATCCCGATGTACAGAATCAGAAGGCGAATGAACTGGTGCCGGTCGTCGTAGAGCGACTCGATGTGCTGTTTGCGAATTTTGTCGTCGGGGTGGGCGAAGTGTTCGAGGAAACTGCCGTCGAGAAGCCCGCCCTTGTCCTTGCGATAGACCGCAGCCATCCCGCCGTCAGCGCAGTAGTCCATCATCTCTCGCAGCAAAATCCTTCGCTCTTGCCAGCTTAGGGATGGCGCGGAGAGCAACGCGGCGACCACCCATTGCGCCTGTTCACTGCTGGTGGTGGCGAGGGCGTGAAACAGCCTCTCCGTGGTCTCGTCGAGGGTGTCGAGCTGCTGCTGGCGGAGCATGCTCATGAGCACCACGTTCTTGAATAACTGTGACAGGAGCAGCACGCACGCTTCGACGTCGGGCGCGACGACCCCGTCGATCGCCACGGGTTGATACCCGGACAGGAACATCATTCGGAAGGCCAGCTCGAAAAACGCGTTCTGTTCGATGGGCGTGCGCTGCACGGCGATGTCCATCGTGTTGTCCAGCCGATCGGCAAGCTTGCACCGCAGAAGATCCGGCATGGTGCGAACTTTGGAAAGGACCACACCCAAGTACTCGTAGTACGACTGTGACGACTGCCGCCACAGAAGCGCAATGCGTTCACCCAGGAACCAACGATGGTTCGAATCGATCTTGTCGAGCACCCGCGCAAACTCTGCCTGCAGCCGATCCCATTCCGCCGCGCCCAATTCCTCGCGGGTCAGATCCTCTTCCTTGTCGTGCAGCAAAGCGCCGAGGAGATCCAGCGTGGTTGGCTCCGGCATGATCCTGGCCAGCATGGCGGCAATTCGTAGACAGTGAAGTACGGCCGCAGGCCCGTTCTTGCGGCGACGGTCGCCGTAGGCATGGTGCAGGTAGTTCAAGGCCTCGAGCAGCGTGGCCTGATTCGGCACCTTCGCGGGCCCCAGGATCACTCGCAGCAGAGCACGGAGGTCGATCTTGCGCGCGGACAGATGCCAGTTGATGGTGGCGGAAAGAGTCAGGTGGCCTTCCACCGTGATTTTGGCAGGTCGCTGGTCTTGCACTGAGAGCATGGATCCACCCCGCGCTTGGACAGGGCAAACCCCGTCCAAGATGCGACCATGCTATTGTACAACATCGTCGGCGATTGCCCAGCGCGGCCGGGCCGCCGGCGGTCAAACTAGCCCTGACGCTAATTCTTCTTGGCCCGCAGAAGGTCGCCAAGCGTGCCCCAGCCGCCGGAACCGCCCGCCACACGCGCCGCTTCCCTGTCTTCTTGGGTCACCACATCGCCCCGCTCACCTAAGCCCAAGGAAAGACGGCGCCGCTCGTGATCCAGCGCCAACACCGTGACGGTGAGGCTGTCCCCGACCTTGCAGACCTCGCGCGCGTGACGCACTTGCTTTCCCGACGCCAGCTCGGATGCATGCAAGAGCCCTTCCACGCCTGGCGCCAGCTCGACGAAGGCGCCAAACTGCTCGACCCGAACCACCTTGCCAATCACCTGAGTTCCCGCCGGGAATCTCTCGCGAATGTCGTCCCACGGATCGCGTTGCAGCGACTTCAGCGACAGCGAGATCCGCTCGGGCCGCTTGGGATCGTCGGTCTTTTCGATCTTCAGCACCTGCACTTCGAGCTGCTGCCCGACGGAGAGCACCTCGCTCGGGCGCTGGCCGCGCGAAAAGCCGAGCTCGGACACGTGCAACATGCCTTCGATGCCGCCCAAGTCGACAAAAGCCCCGAATTCCTTGATCGTGGCGACCACGCCCGGAAGAACAGCTCCGACCGTCAATTTGCCGCGGACTTTCTCCGCTCGCCCGCGCGCCTCCTCTTCCAGCAGCGCCCGGCGCGACACGACCAGGTTGGCCCCGCGGCGGTCCACATCATAGCGGGTCACGCGGAACTGGAGCTTGCGCCCCACGTACTCGTTCGCGTCCGCGACGTGCCGGGCTTCCAGTTGCGATATCGGGCAGAAACCACGCACGCCAGCAACCAAGACGTCGACGCCGCCCTTGTTCACCGCGGTCACGGTGCCTTCGACCGTCAGCCCAAGCTGCGCCGCTTGCGCCAGCTCTGCCTTTGCCTCGGGACCGCGCGCCATCGCCTTGCGCAGAACAACGCAGCCAGCCTTGCCCATGTCCTCCACCACCCGCGCCTCAATCTCGTCGCCAACCTTGACGGTGAGGTTGCCGTCGCCATCGCGAAGCTGTTCGAGATCAATCATGCCTTCCGCGCGGGTACCGATGATTTCGACCACCACGGATTCTTGCCCCATGCGCGTGATCCGCGCACGCACGTTGTCACCAACGCTCAGCCGCCGCCGTTCGCCGGTGTCCCGCTGCTCGAATTCAGCCAGAAGGGAAGCGAAGTCCTGTTCCTGATCGTGCTTTTCACCCATGGGCCTTTCATACCTCGTTCCCTGTATTGTGTGCACGTGCCATCGAAACGGCACACTCGCTTTCGCTAGTCTGCCCACTCGGGATTGGCGACGCCTGACTGCGAACGTAGTACAATGGATTTGTACGCCTCTCTGACGCAATGGGGGCAAATTCATGACGACGAAGAAGACCGTGCGCGTGCCTGTCGCCACCGATGGCGTTCCCGTCGCCATGCACTCACCGAACCTCTACAAGACTCGCGAGTTGCCCGCGTGTGAGGCCAGTGATGAGGACCGCGCGATGGATGGCCAGCCTGCCGCGCCCCGCGAAATCGTCGATGACAACGTCACGGTTCCGGTGCAGTCGTCCATCGAAAGCACGTTGACCTTCGAATTGCTTCGCCGCCAGTCGACCGAGAGGGACGACGATGAGGACGACGATGAGAAGAAGCCGTAGCCCCAGGCGGAGCGTCCCATGAGTCAGGGACCGCTCGTCACACCGCAGGCGGCGCTGCTAAGAGTGCTGATCACCGGCGAGAGCGAGGGTCCTGAGATCATCCGCAAGGTGCGTGACTGGACAGACGGGCAGATCCAGCTCGACGAGCAGGCCTTCGCGACGGCGATCGGCGACCTTGAGAACACTGGGCTGGTCGAGCGCCGGAGCGGCGCCCTGGACAAGCGCACGGGACAGCCACGGCTGACCTTCGCGCTGACCGCGGCAGGAAAGATCTCCGCCTTGGAGGTTCTCGCGGCCAGCCTGACCCGCAAGGCGTAGGCCGGCGGAGCCTATTGTGCCTTCAACTTGTGCAGCTTGAGCATGTTGGTCTGGAAAGGCTCGCTGCCGAGAACCATGCCGAAGGTGATGACGATGTCGTCGCCCACGTCGGCGATGTGATGGTGCAAGAGCTCGCGTTCGGCTTGCGCAATCACGCCAGCAACGCCCGCAACCCATTCGCCAAACAGCGGACGCACGCCCCAGAGCAGCCCGAGACGACCGAGAACCTTCTCGTGCCGCGAAAACGCGACGATGTTGGCGAGCGGACGCTGCGCGGACAGCAGGCTCGCCGAGTGGCCGCTTTCCGTGTAGACGGCGATAGCCGCCAGGTGCAAGTCCTCGGCGATTTCCGCGGCGGCGTCGGCGATTGAGCTCGAAAAAGTGCGCTCGCGGACGTCCGGCCGATCTTTGCCAGCGGTGAGATAGTTCTCGTGGCGCTCGATCTCGTCGATGATCCTGCCCAAGGTCTTGACCGCCTCGACCGGGTAGTCGCCCACCGAGGTCTCGGCCGACAGCATGACCGCATCGGTTCCGTCGAGAACCGCGTTCGCGACGTCGGAAACCTCGGCGCGGGTCGGCCGCGGGTTCTTGATCATCGAATCCAGCATCTGCGTGGCGGTGATCGCGGGCTTCGCGCGCAGCTTGACATCGCGCAGAATCCGCTTCTGCACCAGCGGCACCTTTTCGTGGCCGGCTTCCACGCCAAGGTCCCCGCGCGCAACCATGACCGCGTCGGCCACTTCCAGGATCGCGTCCAAGTTGTCCACCGCTTCCGGCTTCTCGATCTTGGCGATGATGGGAATGCCGCCCGAGAGCGACTTGGCCTCCTCGACGTCCTTGGGATTTCGCACGAACGAAAGCGCGAACCAATCGACGCCCAGCTCGCGACCGAAAACAATGTCCTTCTTGTCTTTCTCGGTCAGCGCCGGCACGGAGAGCGCGGAACCGGGCAGGTTCATCCCCTTCTTGTCTTTCAGCACACCACCGTCGACGATCTGGCAAAGCACGTCGTCGCCCGTTACCGATTCGACACGAAGCTGTAGAAGTCCATCGTCGAGCAGAATCGGATCACCGGGCTTCACGTCGCGAGCCAGCGGAAGGTACGAGTGCGGCACCCTGTCGGCGCTGCCGAGGAATTCGCCGGTGCCGAGAACAATCGTCTTCCCCTTTTCGAGGATGACCTGCCCACCCTGCATCTTTCCGACGCGAATCTTGGGTCCGCACAAATCGGCGAACACCGTGATCGGACGCCCGACCTGTTTGGCGGCGGCACGCACGTCGTTGAACATCGCTTGGTGCGTGCCGTATTCGCCGTGCGAAAAATTGAGTCTTGCCACATCCATGCCTGCTTCGATCAGCTCAACCAGCCGGGGCACCCCCGCGGTTGCGGGACCGAGCGTGCAGACGATCTTTACTTTGCGCATGGGAGGAATTCCTTTCGGCCGCCATGGTCGCAGAAGCTGGACTGCCACTCAAGCGGCGGATGCCGGTCGGCAATCTGGCCGCCCCGACCCTCGCCCTCGACGAAAACCGCTTTGCGACGCACCGCTTCACTGGTTAAGCAATTCCATCTCGTGGGGGTGGAAATACTTCGGCGCACCTGTATGATGCGCCCGCAGTCCAACGTCACACTCGTGGAGGACAATCGATGAAGCGTCTACTCATGGTTCTTTCGGTTTCGGCATTGCTGCCGCTGTCGGGCGTTGCCTTGGCACAAGGCAAGGCGCCAGCGGCACCAGCAGCAGCGGCCCCCGCTGCCAAGGCCCCGGAAAAAGCTGACAAGCCCGCCGCCGCCAAGGCCGACAAGGCCGAGCCCGCCAAGGCTGAAAAGGCCGAAAAGGCTGAAAAGCCCGAAGCCGCGAAGGCTGACAAGGCCGAAAAGGAAGAGAAGGCCGCCAAGGCAAAGGCCGAAAAGGAAGAGAAGGCCGCCAAGGCAAAGGAAGCCAAGCCCGAAAAGGCCGAGCCTGCGAAAGCCGAGAAGACGGAGAAGCCGAAGGCTGAGAAGGCCGAGCCCGCCAAGGCCGAGCCCGCCAAGCCTGCCAAGGCCGAGCCGTCCAAGGCCGAGCCCGCCAAGCCTGCCAAGGCCGAGCCGTCCAAAGCCGACAAGAAGTAGCGCGAATTCTGCGAGCTACGCGGGCCTTCTGGCGATGCCAGGAGGCCCTTTCTATTTCCGGCCCAGTGGTCCGGGGCCGCGTCGCGACCGCAGCGAGTTAAGCGCGGACGAGAGCCAGCAGCGCGGCCAGTTCACTTTCGCCGCTGTAGAAGTGCGGAGAGATGCGCACCCGTCCTCGGCGCGGCGACAGCATCACCCGGGCCTCCTGTGCACGCGCCGCGAATTCCTCCGCGGTGCCCCTGGGCGGACGGAAGGTGAGAATGCCCTTGCGAAGCGCACGATCGGGCGCCGGGTCGAGGCCAGCTGATGCCAGGACGCTGTGAGCCTGGTCGAGCCAGTCCGCGATGTGAGCAGCGATGCGTTCGATGCCGACCTCTTCGAGCAACGTCAGCGCTGCGCCGAGACCCAAGATGGTGGCGAAGCTCTGCGTGCCCTCTTCCAGCTTGGCGGCATCGTCGCGTAGCACGAAGTTGAGATGATCAAAATCAAGGGGCGTCTTGATGCTCTTCCAACCGACCACCACCGGCCTGAGTAAGGGCAGGACGTCCCGGCGGACGAACGCGATGCCGATCCCAGGCAAGCCGAGCTGCCACTTGTGACTGTCCGCGGAAAGCAGATCGATCTTTGCCTTGACCACGTCGATGGGAAACGCGCCTACGCTCTGGATACCGTCCACGCAAAAAAGGACGCCGTGCTCGCGACAAAGACCGCCGATAGCTTCCAGATCGGTCGCCACACCGGTTGCGAATTCCACCGAGCTGACCGACACGAGGCGAGTGCGCGGGCCGAGGACTTTGGCAACCCCGGCCACCGTAACGCCGCCATCGACGGTTTCGATCGGTCGCAACACGACGCCGCGGTCGGCGAGGTGCATCCAAGGGTACACGTTGGCCGGGTATTCAAGCTGCGTGCACACCGCGACCTCATCGCCGGGCTGCCACGATAACCCTCCCGCGAAGGTGCCAAGACCATGCGAGGTGCTGCGCACGAAGGCGATTTCGTCTGGCGATGCGCCGAGGATGCGTGCCGCCGTCGCCCGCGTATCGCGTTCGCGGCGCACCCAATCCGCGACGTTCGCCATCCCATGCAGGGTCAGATCGTCCATCCACCCCTTGACCGCGTCGCGCACGCGCGTGGAGGTCGGAGACACTGCCGCGTGGTTCAGGTAGTGGCAGGTGTCGGTGATCGGGAACAGGTTGCGGTATTGCGACAGGGTGTCCGACATGGGGCGAAGTCTAGCTGTTCCTTTTCGTGAATGCCCCGCTGCCGAGGTGATGTGCGCGGACGTACTCGATGGTGTCGTGAATGGTCTCGCTGGCCCCGCGCGGAACGAAGCCGAGTTCTTCCCTGGCCTTGACGCCATCGAAGTACCAGAAGTACTTGGCCTGATCCGCCGCGGTCGGCTCGATGGGCGCCGTGCGGCCCAAGGCCTTGAAAACCGCCGCCTGCGCCCGCGCCGCCAGCCACGGCCAGTCACCGGGCAGCTTGATACGCGGCGAGTACTCCTTGCTCAGACGCTCCATACGGTCGAAATACTGGGCGAAGGTCATGTTGTGACCGCCGAGCAGGTAGCGTTCGCCCGGCCGACCCTTCTCCATCGCCACTGGAATAATCGCCGCCACGTCGCGAGCGTCGACAAAATTGATCCCGCCGGGCGGGACGACGCGAACGTCGCCCGACAAGAACGAAAGCACCTCGCGCGTGGAACCGATTCGCTCGTCGCCGGGGCCGAGCAGCAAACTTGGATTCACCATCACCAGCTCGACCTTGTCACCACAGAACTGTCGCGCGGTCGCTTCCTGGTAGAGCTTGCTCGAGTAATACCCCCAACGCGAAATCAGCGCCATCGGCGGCGGCGTATTCTCGTCAGGCCATTCGTCGTCGCGCTCAGAGATCGCGATGGTGCCGCTGGTCGAGGACATCACGATGCGCTTCACGCCGGCCTCGGCTGCCGCCTGGCAAACCACGCGCGTGCCGTCCACGTGCACGGTGAACATCAGGTGCGCATCTTCCGGACGCCGGGAAACGAACCCGGCCAAGTGATAGACGTGGGTGACGCCGTCCATCGCCCGCTCAACGTCGGGGCGAGACGTGACCGTTCCGACCAGGACCTCGACGCCGAGCTTCTCCAGCGCCGGGGTGTTGACCAGGTTCAGCACGCGTACGCTCGCGGCATCCACGCGTTTGCACAGCTCGTTCATGAAGTGCGAGCCGAGGAATCCTGTGCCGCCGGTGACAAGAATCTTCATGACGACGTCCGTCCCAAGTTACCGCGTCCTCGGGCACGGAAGGGCGGCGGGACCAAGGGCCCCAGGCTTTCGCCATCCCAAGCCGCACGCACACTGTCCACATCGAAGCGCGGGGTCACGCCATCGCGCAGATTCTCGACGATCCGCTGGGTCAGCGCCGAGCACACGCGCCACGCCTCCTGATGAGACATGCCCTTGGTGAGCTGGCGCAGAAAATCGATGGTGAGGAACGGCCCGAAGTAGACGCCAAGGTCGCGCTTCTTCGGAATGGTCGCGCCGACGGGCATAGCGTCGTGCGTGCCCTCGATGTAGGCCGGTAGAACCCCGACGTTCGCGTGCATGGCCAAGTACCCGAGGCTGGGCAAAAAATCCGCCATCTCACCGGTTCGCGAGCGCGTGCCTTCAGGGAAAAGCACCAGACTCTTACCGTTACGGAGCACCTGCTCCGCGATACCGAGCGATTTGCGGATCGAACCACTGCGCTCCATCGGCACGAGATTGGTGAGGTTCTTGAAGTAGGCGCGTCGCCACTTGTTCTTGAAGAAGTAGTCGGCCGCCGCCAGCGATGCGAGCTCGTGCCCGGCATCGCCGAGCGCAACTTTCAGCGCGCCCATGTCGAGGTGTGAAGAATGGTTGGCTGCCACGATGAAGTTCGTGTGCTGCGGAATGTACGCTTCGCCGCGAACCTTGGTGCTCAGAGCTCGCGTATAGAACAAGCGCTGCGCCTTGGCGAGCCCGCGCTTGCCGATGCTGGCCACCGGCGACGGCAGCCTGATGTCGTCGGCTTCATTGTCGACGGTCTTCTTGCTGTCGCGCTTTTCGAGGGAAATCGCGTGACGCTTGCCTGTGATCATGTCGTGAAGGGCCGCCACGTCGTGGGCGCCAGCGAAAACGACGCCTTCGGGAACATGAACCGATGCGTTCTCCAGGCCAGCAGCAAGTTCGTTGAAGGTCAGACTGTCGAATCCCAGCTCGTCGAGAGCACTCGACATGTGCACCTGCGAGTAGGGTTTGCCACAAGCGTCGGCGACGATTTCGAGGAACCAGCTGTGGCTGGCCTCGGCATTGCGAGCGCCGTCGTCGCCTTGCCCGTCGGCCATGGCCTTTTCGTGACGTTGGCGAAGCTCGGCCGTGACGTCGCGGCGCTTGACTTTTTGGGTGGTGGTCCGGGGAAGCTCGCCTTCCCAGAATTCCAGGGTCCGCACGCGCTTCCAAAACGGTAGCGGTGCCGAGATCGCGCGAAAATGCGCTTCGATCTTCTGCTTCACCTCGGCCAGGCTCAACGCCGGCTCGTGCTCAAGATCCGGCACCACCGCGCATGCGACGTGCTCGGCCACACCGTCGGGCAGTCCAACCACCGACAGCTCCTTGATGTAGGGCGAGCCTTTGTACAGCTCTTCGATCTCGTCGGGGTAGACGTTCTTTCCGTTGGCGTCGATGATGATGTCTTTGCTGCGGCCGACGATGAACAGGTTGCCGTCCTCGAAACGGCCGAGATCGCCGGTGTGGAACCACCCGTCGCGGATGGCGTGTGCGGTGGCTTCCTCGTCCTGCCAGTACCCCGCCATCACGTTCTTGCCGCGCGCGATAACTTCGCCCACGCCCGAATCGTCAGGGTTCGCGATCTTCACTTCCACGCCGGCCAGCGGTTGTCCGACCGACCCTGCGATGGGTTTCTTCTTGGGCGTGCTGACCGCAAGAACCGGCGAGGTTTCGGTAAGGCCATAGCCTTCGAAGAAATCGAAACCCATGCCGTAGAAGGTCTTGAGC
>PMLH01000450.1 GCA_003159055.1 Myxococcales bacterium | reverse complement strand
CTTGGCCAGGTTGCGCGGCTGATCGACGTCGGTGCCTCGCGCCACGGCCACGCTGTAGGCAAGAAGCTGCAGCGGCAGAACCGTGAGCAGCGGTTGCAGCAGGGCCGTTGTATCTTCCACCCACAGCACATCCTGGCAGTGCGTCCGGATGGCTTCGTCGCCCTTGGTGGCCACGGCGATCACGTGCCCCTCGCGCGCGCGCACTTCGGCCAAGTTCGACAGCACCTTTTCGTAGCCTTTGCCCTGCGTGGCGATGACCACGACGGGCAGGCCATCGTCGATGAGCGCGATGGGTCCGTGTTTCATCTCGCCGGCAGCGTAGCCCTCGGCGTGGATGTACGAGATTTCTTTCAGCTTGAGCGCACCTTCGAGCGCGATGGGGTAGTTGGTGCCGCGGCCGAGAAAGAGAAAATCGCGCGCGTGCATGTACTTGTGCGCGAGCTCGCGTAGGTCGCCGGTGGCGCGCAAGGTCTCGCTCATCTTGTGAGGTATCTGGACGAGCTCGCCAACCAGCTCGGCCGCCGCCTTATCGCCAAGCGCCCCGTTGCGACGCCCGAGATGAATGGCAAGCAAAGTGAGCGCCGCGAGCTGAGCCGTGAAGCACTTGGTGGACGCCACGCCGATTTCCGGGCCGGCATGCGTGTAGAGCACGAAATCGGAGGCGCGTGCGATCGCGGAGTCGACCACGTTGCAGATGGCGAGGGTGCGCGCTCCACGCGCTTTGGCTTCCTTGACCGCGGCCAAGGTGTCCGCGGTTTCACCGCTCTGGGAAATCGCCACCACCAGATCGTCTTTTCTCACGACGGGCTCGCGATAGCGGAATTCGCTGGCCAGGTCGACTTCGCAGGGCAAGCGCGCCAGATTCTCGACGAGAAACTTGCCGACCAGACCGGCGTGATAGGAGGTCCCGCAGGCGAGAACCAGAAGCCGCTGCGGCAACTCACCGAAATCTTGGCCGTCGAGGCTGACGTCATTGCTGTCGAGCAAGAGTCGACCGCGCAGGGTATCGCTCACGACGTCTGCCTGCTCGTAGATTTCTTTGAGCATGAAGTGGGGGAAACCGCCCTTTTCGGCTTGGCCTGCGGTCCACGTGACGTGCTGCTTGGCACGCGTTCGCGGATTGCCGTCGACATCCGAGATGCTCACGGACGAGCCGCGAACGTCGACAACGTCTCCGTCTTCGAGAAAGATCATGTCCCGCGTGTATTCGAGGATGGCGGGCGCATCCGAGGCGACGAAGTGCTCGCCTTCCCCTACGCCGACCACGAGCGGTGAGGCATTTTTCGCCGCGACAAACCCTTCGGGATGGCTGTCCGAAACCACGGCGATTGCGTACGATCCTTCAACCTGCTTGAGCGCGGTTCGGACCGCCTCGACGAGAGTCACGGCGCCCTTGTTGAGAGCCTCGTCGATCAGGTGAGCGATCACTTCGGTGTCGGTCTGCGACGAGAACTTCCGACCCGCGGCTTCGAGACGGTCGCGCAGCACCGCATGGTTCTCGACGATGCCGTTGTGTACGACCGAGACTGTCCCAGCCCTGTGCGGGTGGGCGTTTTCGTCCGAGGGGCGTCCGTGGGTGGCCCAACGGGTGTGCCCGATGCCCAAGGTTCCTGGAAGCTTCTTTTCTACGAGCAGCTTCTCGAGTGCCGACAGCTTGCCTCGACAGCGCAGGACTTCCGTCTTGTTTCCACTGACGACGGCGATGCCGGCCGAATCGTAACCACGGTATTCGAGCCTGCGCAGGCCGCTGATGATGACCGAGGTCGCGTCGCGGGATCCCGCATAACCAACTATTCCGCACATGCGTTACGTCTACTCGGACGAATGGGACAAGACAAGATTCATTTCTCCCTGCGATCGGTGAAGCGGCCCGAACGAGGGATGGACAGAGCGTCCTAGGCAAGCGGACGATTTCGGACAAACATGCGTGCCATGAACATGAAGCACTGCTGGATAGCAGCCACGCTGGTTGCCTGTCTTGCGTCGATGGGTTGTGGCAGGTGCTCTGCGCGTCCAAGCGAAGCAAATCCGGGACGGGTTGCTTCCTCGGAAACCGCCAGCACCAAAGCCATTGGGCGCACGGGCACGCCAGCGATTGATGGTCACCATCTCGAGCCCGGGATACCTACCCTCCCCGCTGCGAGACGCGGTGGATCCTATATGGGCTTTACCGAAAGGTTCAATCGGTACTACACGGACCGCACCTGGAAGCCCGGAAGCACGGTGTACGTAAGTCCGAATGGTAGCGGGACCGGCTCCTCGCGCGCGAACGCGGCTGGTGTTACCCGCGCCCTGAACAGCGCCGTCCCTGGCACCATGATCGTCTTCACCGCGGGCACCTACTCCAGTTGCTACCAGGTCGATAATGAGCACGGCGGGAACTACGACAATCCAGTGGTCTTGTACGGCGAGCGCAAGCCTGACGGCTCACTCGGTGTCGTTGTCAATTGCTGCTCCAGCGGCCCAAAGAGGTGTTTCAACCTGGAAGCCGCCGACTACATTGCGCTCGACGGGTTCGAGCTGGTCGGTGGAGACTACGGTGTTCGTTCTGTCGGTGCGGATTTTGCGTCGAACAAGCATCAAAAGGGCGTTGCGGTCCTGAACAGTGTCGGGCACGGGCAGCACAAGGATCCGTTCTTCACCGGACAATCGGATTGGTTCGTGATCGAGCATTGCACTGCCTACGACACGGGCAAGGGCGACGGGCACGGAATCTACCTGAGCAACGGCAGCGATTGGAATATCGCCAGGTACAACGAGACCTACAACACGGTCTCATCGGACTTCCAAATCAATGCGGATCCAACGTTGACCTGTCGGGAGCAGGGCGTGGCTTTCGACGATCCCGAGTGCGACGCTGTCGCCGGGAGCAGCCCGACGGGGGGCCGAGGAGCTTCCGACTTCATGCTGATCGAGGGCAATTTCTTCCACCACAGCAAGGCTCAGGGCCCCAATCTCACCTCGGTCAGAAACAGTGTCATTCGAAACAATATCTTCGCATTGCCTGCACGCCATGGCACGAGCTTCTGGCAAGAGACCGACAATCCGAAGCTTGGGTCGTCAAACAACCTCGTCGCCCACAACTTGTTCGTCACCTCGGTCGGAGACCGACCCGTCATCGAGATCATCAAGAGCTCGACCAACAATCAAGTCCTAAACAACGTCCTGGTCGCTGTGACGGTCAACGGAAATGCTGTGACTGCTAACCCAGACGGCCAACTGCTCGAGACCGACAGCACTACGGTGAACGCCACCAGGTTTGACCACAACGACTGGATTTCGGGCCATTTCATATCTCGCGACACGGCACCGCCGCATGTTCCGAGTGCAACCGAGCACCGGCAGACGAGCTTCGATCCATCCTGGTTCGCCGCCTTCCCAACCACGTTGGGCCACGACCCGGCGGCGTTCGCTCCGACTTCCACCGCGCCATGGCTGGACCTCGGCAATCTCCTGTCCGACGCGCCAACCGACCGCGCCGGGACGGCCCGACATGCGCCGGTTGATCTCGGCCCCTACGAACGCTGAAATTCGGCATGCCTGACCGCGTCGCTCGGATGCCGAGAGCAGAACATCCGCTTGGTCTTCTGCGCGATGCTATCATCCAAGGGGCTGGACCATCGAAGCACGACACCCGACAACATGGCTGATCCCAAAATCCAAGACGCGCGCCTGCCCACGAACACTGCGGGTGGATCGACATCCTCCCAAGTCACCCAGGCGACGCCAGCTCGCGTGCGAACTGCTACGCCCGCCTATCCATCGCCTGCAGCCAAGCCCGCAGGTGCACCAGCGCCAGCGGCGGCCGCACCGGCGCGGACATCAACACCGTCGAGCCCTTCCCCCGCGGTCTCAACGACAGGGGCATCAACGGTGGGCCCGGCCACGCTGACGCGGACCTTGACGCCGGCGGGTTCATCGCCCGTGTCCTTGCCCGCAGGCGCTGCGATGTCTCGGGCGGCAAATTCCGGGCGCACCCTGACACCAGCGAATCAACCGATCGGGGCGGCAGGCGCCGTCGTCCAACCTACGACAGCGGCGCAGTCTGCCCCAGTGCCAGCAACGCCCGCAGAGGAACCGAGTGCGTCGGGGAACGGGAGTGCGAAGACCTTGCTGCTGGATGGTTCGTTGCTCGAAGCAGTGCGGGCACGTGCCGCGGCTGCGGCCGCGAGCGCTCCGGTTCGGACGTCGACCCCAGCGATACCATTGCCGGTATCGTCACCCACGGTTGCATCGCCGGTTGCATCGACGATGGGTACCGCCATTTCGGTCAGGACAGCGAGATCCGTACCCGCGGTTTCACCATCAAACGTGCACCCGGCGCGACCTGGGGTGATCACTGCCACGTACCAAGTGATCCCAGCACGGGTAGACGCGAGCCCGTTCGTGCTTCCGAAAACCGTCGATCCCCACCTGCCCATGCTGATGGACGGAAGTACCGAACGGGCAGCCGCGTTTCGAGCTCTGCGGCGGCGCCTCGCTGAGCAGAAGGATCCGCACGCCATTCTTGTGACCAGTGCGCAGGACGACGAGGGCAAGACCACCTGTGCCGCCAATCTTGCACTGGCTTTGGCCGAGTCGGGGCGCCTCAACGTTCTCCTGGTGGAGGCCAACCTGCGCCGACCGAAGCTGTCGGCGATCTTCGGGTTTCAACCCTCGCGCTGTCTACGCGCACAGCTGGCGGCCCACCGCGAGCAGATCGATGCTCCGTGGCTGACCACGGAGCTCCGACCCATTGGCTTACACATTCTTGCCGTAGCGCCGGACGCCGCTGGGGATGCGGGCCTTCACGGCCCAACCTTCTCTGCATCAGTCGCGCGCTGGCGCGGCGCCTTTGACTACGTCGTGGTTGATGGACCGTCCATCCTCCAGAGTTGCGACGCTTCGATCATCCATGATTCCGTGGATGCCGTGGTGATGGTCGTCCGCTCCGGCATCTCTCGCAATCGCACGGTCAAACGGGCTCTCGAGCAAATCTCGGCAGACATGGTGGCAGGGATGGTGCTGATGGACAGCCGGGCGCGCTAGCAGCTGGCGAACCGGCCTTGCGGCGCGCGCTGGGCGGCGCAGAACCGCATGTCTACGCCGCTTTCCGCCTTGGCTTCGAGCGGGACGGTGTCTTACGTGGCACAACCTTCATCTCAAGGTGAGCGCCAAGCGCCACCGCCGCGCGGGACACCGAGTCGATTGTCATGGTCGGCTTGGATTGGTCCAGCAGGGAGTGGACCGCCATCCGGCTTGTCCCCATCCGCCGGGCCATCTCCGAAATCGAGACATTGTCGGCCCGTCGCGCCTGCTCGAGCTGTCGCGCAAGGATCTTCTTCTGAGTGAGGATCCTGACCTCCTCAAGCTCGCCGAGCTGCTCAAACATCGAGTCCAGGTTGGATCCAAGGCGCTCTCTATTCATGACGACATCTCCGAGCCTCCTCGACTGAGCCGCTCACCAAGAGTGGTCCGGTCTTGCTCGGCAGAGGGAGGCCAGGGGGCGAAGCAGCGATCGGGAATGCGATTGCAGCCGGAGTCGAGTATGACCACGTAGAGGGCGGGCCGGACGGGGGGACATGGCGATGCCACTGCCCCACTGGGCAGCCAAGCAAAGGCGCGACGACGGACGGGTCAGAGAGGCGAGGAGTCGCCTGAGTCAGACGTGGGCTCGTCGTGGTCGGCGTCGTGGCGGGGATCGTCTGCGGCGGCGAGGATGGCGTCGGTAGTCGTGGGCCAAGCCGACATCATGTCGCCCGAGACTCGGGATCAGCTGCAGGCGACATTGTTGTCGTTGTCGGAACGCTCAGGGGGCATCGGGTTCTCC
>PMLH01000493.1 GCA_003159055.1 Myxococcales bacterium | reverse complement strand
GCATCCGAGAAGGAAGATGGCCGCACAGCGCCACCGTCGGCCCGGGAGCAGCAGTCGCCCTAGCACAGCCAGTGCCCCGTAGACGATCCCTTCCGGCCTCACCAAAGCCAACGCGAGAGCCACAGCCGCGAGTGTGTCGTCGCGCCAGCGTCGCCTGAACGACAGTGCAAGCAGAGTGACCGACGTCATTTGCAAGCCACAGAGCAGCCCTCCTTCTAGCCCCGCCAAGGTCCAGTGATTGAAGGTCGGCCACAAGAACACGAAGGCACAGGGCAACGCAATCCAAGGGCGCGCCCGCCCACGGAGATTCCGCCAAAGCAGCAAGGCCACAAACAGCGCAGCCAGCACCACCGCACCGATATTCAGCGTTTTGGCGGCCCGGTCCAGATTCGAACCGAGCCAGCGGCACGGCACCAGCAGGAGGACTTCCAACGGGTTGGAGAATCCTTCCACCGGGTTCGTGTTCGGGGTCAGGCGAAAGCCATGCCCCTCGGCAAGATTGTTTGCGTAAGCATAGGAAATGGCGGCATCGTCAATGGTGAAGCTCCCGAAGTTCCGAAACGCATGACTTGCGTACAGCACCAGGACCGCCAGCACCACGACCAAGCTCAGCAGCGACACGACGCGCCGGCCCACCCTAGCCTCCTGCCTGCCCGACCGTTGCAGGTGCCGCCGTGCTCTCTCGTAGGGCCTCGCCGAGGCCCCTGGCAGCGCGACGAATTTCCAGGAAGAACAGGAGCAAAGCCGCCAAGCTCAACGCCGGGAACGCGATGACCAAGGTCCAGCCCAGGCGAGGGAAAGACTTGCGGTATTCCACGAACCACCAATCTACCTGGACGCGTGCATAACTCTCCCGGATGTTGAGCTGCAAGTTGGTGTAGCGACGCCAAGGGGCGTCCTTTTCCGCGGTGACCCAGTCGTCCTTTCGGGGCACGTGCGAAAGTAACCAGTAATTGCCCACGATGTGTTGAAACGGCGGCAGCCAGTGCAACGGAAAGAGCGTCTCGAAACAGACTGGACAAGGAGCCGTGTTGGTACTGATGCCGTCGCCCGTGGTGTTGGGAACGCCAAGCCACGTCTGGGTGGCTTCGACCTGGACGCGAATGAAGTGGTCCCAGTAGATGGCATTGCCGAGGTAGGTGACCCCCAGGCCAGCGAGAAACGCCCCGCTCAGCGTGGCGACCGCAAACCATCGCCGCCAGAACGCCAACCTGCCCAACCAATCGTCGAGCAGAAAGGCCGCCGGTAAAAAAAGAACCGGGAGAGCGAAAACCGTGTAGCGCGAGCCCCAAGCGTAATCTCCCGCCCACGAGATCATCTGCGCGTGGATGAAGAGACTCGGCAAAACAGTGAGCACGCCCGCCAGCACCAGGTGCGGAAAGCGCCTGGCAAAACGGTAGCCGGCAAGGAGAGAGAGGAAAAGTGGCGGGCTGTAGAGGAAGATCGACTTGCCGGGAGAGGCGAACATTCCCCAAAGCCCGACCAAGGCACTTTCGTGCAAACCGAGACCGCCCCGAATCCCCGACGAGGAAATCGCGAGGCCATAGCCCGTGAAGGTCACGCTGCCCCAGCGAACGTAGTTGTACCAGAGATAGACCGCCCCAAGCGGCATAGCGCTCGCACATGAAGCCACGGCAACCAACGCCAGCGCTCGCCAGTTGCGCCGCAAAGACCAGGCAATGAACAGTCCCGCGCCTAGGCACGACAGAACGAACACCGGCTTCGCGTTGATCAGCAGCCCCGCCCAGACCCCGAGCATGGCCGCGGGTCTCCAGGTCGGCCGCTCGCGCACCTCGAGCATCTTGGAGAACATGCCGGTGAAGCACACCATCTGCAAGGTTTCGGAATAGGGATAGCGAGAATACACCCAGGCCGAAGACGCGAAGGCCAACGCCAGCGTCGTCAGCGCCGCGGACCAAGGCCGAATCCCAAGCCGACGGCACAGGCCAAAGAACAGGACGCAGCCGAAAGCTCCCAGCACGGTGGGCGCGAGGTGCGCGGTGAACCGCCAAGCCAGCTGCCAGTATTCGGGGAAGGCCGTCGAGATCTTGCGCTGAAGGGTCGCGCCCGGCACGTGGACCAGACTCTGCAGCAACGGCGCAAGGCCGTAAAGATGCCCGTCCTTCCCATTGGGCAAGGTTCGGGGCCAGCGTGTCCTGGCGTGAAAATTGTGGTCGTGAACGATGCTGTCGGCGACCTCCCAAACCGGCGTGGCGTCGCCCCAGGGTCGCGCGCTGCTGGTCGAGAACAGATAGAGGAACAGGATGGCTCCGAAGAGCCACCCCTCGGCGCGCCAGCGGGTCGGCAGAAGGCGATCCATCAACGGCGCGCATGATAGCCGATAGCGGAGCTGCAGTTCCAAGCTTGATTGCGATTCCCTCACCCCCGCGCGGCGGGCAGAGAGCGAGCGAGAGGGGCAGCCGCACGCCTCTCACCCCATTGCCGCGCGGGCCGATGCGCCTTCAAACCAGCAGCACAATCCCGACCAAGATCGCGGTCAGCGCCGCCGCCTTGGGAAGCCGGTTGCGTTCGCCGAAGACCACGGCGCCCACGGCGAAGCTAAGCACCACGTTGGTTCGGCGGAGGGTCGAGACCACGCTGACCAGGGCGCCGGGAATGGCCAGCGAGCGGAAGTAGAGAGCGTCGGCGATGACCAGCAACACACCGACCGCGAGCATGACCCAGCGAAACTGAAACCGGGTGTTGCCCTTCCGTTTCGGCCACCAAAGGAAGGCGACGATCGCAGCTTGAATCGCGGTGCCGTAGGCGGTGAACCAGAACTGCATCGCCAGCGCCGGCAACTTCGCCGACTGCAGCAGGTGCTTGTCGTAAAGGCCGCTCGCCGCCCCGATCAGGGTGCCCAAGAACAAGGACCAGACCCAGACGTTGCGGGAGAAGCGAATGCCTTCGGTGCGGCCAATGAGAGAGAACACCCAGTACGCACTCATGATGACCAGAATGCCCGCGCCCTGGCGCAAGGTGGGCCGCTCGCCGAAGAGGATCACCGCGCCCGCCAAGGTGAACAGCGGCGCGCTCGCCCGGATGGGGGACGCCAAGGAAATCGGCAAGTGCTTGAGCGCAAAATAGGTCAGCACCCAGGACAGGGTCACCAGCGCGGCCTTCGCCAACACCAGCACGTGCCCAGAGGCCGACATCGCTTCGACGAAAACGCCCTGCTGACGCGCAAGCCCGGGCGCGAATGCAGAAAGCAGAGCAAGAGGCAGCAGCAGAGCAAACCCGCTGGCACTGCACACCAGAAGCACGGGCAAAACGGCGTTGTTGTCGACGGAAGCCTTCTTGGCCACGTCGTACATCCCGAGAAACACGGCGGAGAGAACCGCCAACGACATCCATGTCACGAGAACGCTGCTTCTAATCTAGCGCATCGAAGGGCGGCGAGGATCGCTTACGCGTCCAAACCTGCCTATGACGCCACCGGCTTGTCGACGAGAAACCGCCTGACCTCGCCCATTCGGGTCTCCAGATGCGCAGCATGCCAGTCGAGGTGCCGGTAGTATTCCCCGACCAGAAACTCAAGCGATATCTCCTTGCCTTCGTATAGCCACACATTGCCAAGGCAAGACGGGTCCAGGTTGCGAGCCAGGTGCAGCAGGAAGCCATTGTAGGCCTTGAGCAGGTCGAGCAGGGTATTCCACGCAAACCGCTCCGGCTTCTCGACAGCGACCCAGGGCTCGGTTTCGTAGCCTGGAAACGCGAGGCGTGCCGTGCGCTGCAGCCGCGTGAATCGCTGATGGTTGTTGCTGGCTGAGTCGACCAAGTGGCAAGCGACGTCCTTGGCGCTCCAGTCCTCCGGTCGCGGCTTCACGTCGACCATGCCTGCCGGAATCGATTCAAGCAGGGCCCACAGCCGCGCCAGCGTCCTTTCAAATTCATCGAAAGCAAGCATCGGCAAACTATGCGCGGGCCGGTTCCACAAGTCGAGATTCCCTGTCGACGCCTTCGGCGCCCGGGGTTGCAACTTCCTCATGGTCGAACGCGCAGACGGTCGTAAACTTAGGTCTTGGACCATGAGAAACGGTGAGCGAGACAAAGCTGATGGCGTGATCGGGCTTGCCCGCGAGACTGCGGATGCCCTGGGGGTGCTGATGGTCCAGCACGTGCGGCTGGCGCGGTTGGAAATCAAGGCCGATTTGCGGGCCATGGGGTTGCAAGCCGCGCTCATGGCGGTGCTGGTTGCGCTGGCCATCGTGGGCTACGGCCTGACCATGGCTGGGCTTGCGATCATCCTTGACGGTGGCGGGGCAGGTGGCGTCCCCTTGTTGGTCATCGGGCTGATTCACATGACGGCGGCGGGCCTTGGAATTCTGATCGCCGCGCTTCGCCTGCGCCGCGTACGACTGATGAACGCCACCGCCGACGAAATGAACCAGAGTCTGGCCCCTTTGGGACTCGGCACTGCGACGAAGCCAGGCCCCAGCCAGAGGGGAGCCACCCCATGACCGCGGCCAGGAACGACGAAAATAACTGCGTTCGCGATCCCGAGATCGTGCGCGCCGAGACAGACATCGCCCGGGCCCGAGAGACCGTTGCCGTATCGGTGATGGCCCTGCAGCGAGAGATTTCACGCAGCTTGGATTGGCGCGAATGGGTTCGACAGAAGCCACTCTTGTCGGTGGCACTGGCTTTTGGGGTTGGCGCCTTGCTCGGAACGTGGGCGCACGACTTTCACGGCAGGCACAAGTAGACGAAGGACACCAAGGAGACCCAGCATGGACACGACCGCTTCCCACGAAAAGTCAGGAGAAGCAGAAGCCGCAAATGATGGCAACGCAGGGCTGCGACCGCACATCGAAGAGCTGAAACAGCGAATCCAATCAATCAATGAAAGGGCCCAAGGATTCATCAAGGAGCACCCAGCGGCCTGTTTGATGGCTGCTTTGGGGCTCGGCTACCTCTTTGCGCGGGTCGCTCGCAGGCGCAGTTAGGGAGACATCATGACGCCAGCACAGAGAAGCCTGGTCGATATCATCAGGGACATCGCCGACATCGAGGGTCGCGTGGAACGCAACCCTTATGGAATGGTGGCCGGCGCGTTGGGCGCGGGATTCATCTTGGGTGGCGGGCTGTTTACCCGACTCACGGGGCGCGTCGCCGGCGCGGCGTTGCGCATCGGCGTGATGGCGGCATTGCCACGCCTGGAAAAAGAGCTCGGATGGTGCATAGGGCAGACCGCCAAAACGGCGCGTCCGTCGGGTGACAAAGGAGAATCATCATGAAACTGCAGGACCTGAAAGACATGGACAAGGACGACTTCCTCGGACTTTTGGGATTACAGAGCAAGCAATCGTTCACCGGGGAGCTTCTAGGGACGCTGGGCACGTTCGGCATCGGGCTCTTGGTCGGAGCCGGGGTCGCCCTTCTGCTCGCGCCCAAGCCTGGGCGCGAATTGCGCCACGACATCCGCGCCAAGATCCGCCCTGGCAAAGACGAAGAGAAGGTCCCCGACGGGGCGAGATCGAGCGCGAGCGAGGCCTAGACAACCAGCGCGTTAAGCGCTCGCAGAACCGCGACCAACGATGCCTTCACGATGTCGCGATCCCGGCCGGCGCCGAAGGCTTGCTTTCCAGAATCGCGCGCCAGCCTTACATAGGCCGCTGCTTCGGCGTCGGCGCCTCCGCCCATGGCGTGCTCACTGTAGTCGGCCACGGTGAAAGGCGTGCCCACATGCGATGACACGGCCGCCACGAACGCGTCGATGGTCCCCTCCCCTTCCCCGAAGATCCCGATTTCTTGGCCGTGGTCGCCGAGACGCGCGCTCACGTGGCAACGGTGTTTGTCGACATGCTCGACTTGGTAGTCGACCAGGGCGAAGCGGCCCGACGCTGACAGGTAGCCGCCCTCGAAGATGGCCAACACGTCGGCCGGCGCCAACTCCTTGCCGGTCGCATCGGTGGCTTCCTGGACCCGTTGGCTGATCTCGATCGCCAGTTGCTTGGGCACTCGATAGCCATGAACCTGCTCCAGCACATAACTCACGCCACTCTTGCCGGACTGGCTATTGATTCGGATCAGCGGCTCGTAGGCGCGCCCCACATCGGCTGGATCGATGGGCAGGTACGGCACTTCCCAAGTCGGATTCGCCTCGCGTACCCGCGCCGAGAGGCCCTTCGCGATGGCATCCTGGTGCGAGCCAGAAAATGCGGTGAACACCAACTCGCCAGCGTATGGCTGCCGCGCGGGCACCGGCATCTGGTTGCATGCCTCGAAGGTCTCAACCAAGCCGGGCAAGTCGGAGAAATCCAGGCCTGGCGCAATGCCCTGGGAAAAGAGGTTCATGGCCAGTGTCACGATGTCTGCGTTTCCGGTTCGCTCGCCGTTGCCGAACAAGGTTCCTTCCACGCGTTCCGCGCCGGCCAACATGGCCAACTCAGCGGCGGCCACTGCACAGCCGCGATCGTTGTGCGTGTGTACGCTGAGCACGATCTCGTCACGCCGGCGGATGTGGGTGTGCATCCATTCGATCTGGTCCGCGTACACATTCGGCGTCGACGACTCGACCGTGGCGGGCAGGTTGACGATCACCTTGCGCGATGCCGTCGGATTCCATGTGTCCACCACCGCGTCGACCACCTCGACCGCAAAGTCCAGCTCCGTGGCGCTGAAGCTCTCGGGCGAATACTGCAAGACAACCTCGGTCCCCTGCAATGCGGCCACACACTCGCGCAAGTATCGCGTGCCACGCACCGCCAGGTCGCGCACGTCGGCCTTGCTCATGCGAAAGACCACCCGGCGCTGGAGGGGATTGGTGGAATTGTACAGGTGAATGATGGCGCGGCGGGAGCCGCACAATGAATCGACCGTCCGTTTGATCAGGGCTTCCCGCGCCTGCGTCAGGACCTGGATCGTCACATCGTCCGGGATGCGGTGCTGTTCAATCAGAAAGCGCACGAAATCGAAATCAGTCTGCGAGGCCGCGGGAAAACCAACCTCAATCTCTTTGAAGCCCACCGCGACCAGCTTCTCGAACAGTCGCAACTTGCGCTCGTGTCCCATCGGCTCCGCCAGCGCCTGGTTGCCGTCGCGCAGATCCACGCTGCACCAGGTGGGCGCGTGGTCGAGCGTACACGCGGGCCATCGTTGGTCGAAAGCCGGGTCGAAAAATCCAGGGTTCGGCAGGGGCTTGTACTTTCGGGCGTCGAACATCGAGCGTCTCCTTGGTTTGGGTTTGTTCGGAGACGGCCCTGGCCCAGATAAACCAAAACCCTCTCCGGCTTCCGCGAGAGAGGGTTTGGTTGGCGACTACGCTCAGACCTCTCTCGCGCCGCTAAGGAGCAGCACGGAGAGAAGAAGCTGAGAGGTCAATCGCATGTGTACGGATAGAATGCTCTGGAGATCGGCGGTCGTCAAGTCGAACTGTTCAGTCTTCCTCGGCCCAATCGCGCTTTGCACAGATTTCGGCGAGCGAGCGGTCCTCGGGCGAGCCCGGCTCGGGGGTTGCGCCGTAGTGCCACTTCACCTCGGGCGGCAACGACATCAAGATCGATTCCGTGCGACCGTCGGTGCGCAGACCAAACAGAGTGCCGCGGTCGTAGACCAAGTTGAATTCGACGTAGCGCCCGCGGCGCAGGAGCTGCCACTCGCGCTCGCGCTCGCCCCAAGGCTCGTCGCGACGGCGCGCAACGATGGCAAGGTACGCATCCATGAGGTGCTGGCCCAGATCGCGCACGAACGAGAACACCCGCTCGGCGTCCTCTTCCCAAGTCGTCAACGTGGGCGCGGCTGGCTCGCCCGCGGTCAGCTCGGCGCCAGCGCCCAGATAGTCGAAGAAGATCCCGCCCACGCCGCGCGGCTCGTTGCGATGGGGAAGAAAAAAGTACCGGTCGCACCAGCGCTTGAATCGCGCATACAGCGAAGCCTCGTGCCGGCCACAGATTTCCTTCAGGGTTCGATGAAACAGGGTCGCATCCTCGGGAACGACATAGTACGGCGTCAGATCCGTACCGCCACCGAACCACGCCGCCGGTCCACGACGAATGAAGCGCAGGTTCGCATGCACCGTCGGCACGCGCGGGCTGCGCGGGTGTAGCACCAACGAAAGCCCCGCCGCTCGAAACGCGGTGCCGTCACCCGGCAAGCTGTTGGCGAAATCCGGCCGCATCTCGCCCGATACATCCGAAAAATTCACACCCGCCTTCTCGAACACCCCGCCATCGGCAAGCACGCAAGACCGCCCTCCCCCGCCACCCGGTCGCTGCCACAGGTCCTCGCGAAATGGCCGTCCGTCAATCGCGCGCAGCTGCTCGACGATGCGATCCTGCAGGTCGCAAAAGAAGGCTACAGTCCGCGCCTCGAGGTCGCTGTCTGAAGAAGTGCCCATCGGCAGGGCTCAGAATACCATGTCTGCTTCGCTCGTCCTCCACACCGAGGGCAGAACCCCTCTTTACCAAGTTGCGCAACCGGAAAGAGTGGCGAGAGACTTGCCCGCCGTCACTCAGTACAGCAGCGTGACCCGCGCTCAGAGGCAAAGATAGCTTGCGGTGGTCGGCGGCGTGTTTTGGCGGGTCAGGGAGGTGGCCACGCCAGCGACGGTGAGAGTGGCGGGCGCGGGAGAAACGCCCGCATCGGCTCTGACGAAGGGGAAGTACGCGCTGGCCTGGGTGCCGTCGAGCTGGAAGAGAATGGTGGTCGTGCCGCCATCCTTAAGGCGGGTGACGCTGTCGACGGGGCGCTCGATGACGGCATTGAGCGCGCCCAAAAACAGTCGGAAGTCGGCGTAGCTCCAGTCGTCGACGGGGCGGGTGACGAGCATGAGCTGGCCGTCGGGCAGCGTGGCGACGTACTCGACGTAGACATCGCCCGGCAGATTGCGCAGGGGCATGCCGGCGATGGCAGTGCTCGGCAAGACGGTCAGCTCTTCGCCGTCTTGACCGATGACCAGGGTCTTGCTGTCTTTGAGCGTCCCCTGCAGGACGCCCATGCGCACGCTGGCACCGGCGGGCATGTCGATCTGCAGAACGAAGGGCTGGGCGATGTTCTCCACATCGAAGACGTAGAAGGTGGGGCCGGAGCCGCTTCCGCTGCCGGTCACGCGCTGGCGGACCAGGGTTCCGCTGCCGTCGGAGACGAAGACGCGCTGGGTGGTGTCGACCTGATCCACGGCGTAGATGGTGCCAGTGGCGCTCTTGCCGGCAGCGAGGACGCTGCCCAGGGTGATGGGCTTGAGAGCGGGTGCAAGCGGATCGCAAGTGGTTTGGGTGGCAGCGCCGGACTCAGAGACATTTCCGGCGACCGCGCCGTCACCACCGCCGACCCCGCCGTTCCCGCCGACTCCGCCGTCACTGTCGTCAAGTCCGCCGCTTCCGCCGACTCCGCCGGTCGAGGTGAGTCCAATCCCGCCGGTGCCGGCGGGATTGGATGGAGCGCCGTCGACGGTCCCGACGTTGAGGTCGTTGTCAGAGCAGGCGACCAGAACGATGAGCGTGAGTGGGGTCACAAAGCGAGTTTTGATTTGCATGATGAGAGCCTCCATCCGTGCGGTTGTCTGGCGCGAAGGCGAAAGTTTCATTTTTCTACAAGGGTCGGAATTCCCGTGGTTACATCGTGGTGATGTTGTCCTCGTTCTCGATGATTGTGGCGATGATCTCTTGGGCACATGGGATCGATGTCCGCAGTGCCACGAGCTGTCCGTCGAGCGAGTCTATCTTGGCGAAGCTGGCCCCGTTGCTTCCCAGTGGTGCGGAGACGGAGGACGTGGCATGGGTCGACGGCGCGACAACCGGGCCAGACGGAATGATGGCGCTCCATCTGCGCCTGGTCCGGTCGGATGCGAGCGTCGTGGCAGACCGTCGCTTGGCCGTGCAGGGTGAATGCGATGAGATGGCGGACACGATCGCGACCGTTCTGGCAGCATGGGAGACGCCACCAGAGACGCAACCCATGGCACAGCTTGCTTCAATCGAGCAAGCAGCTCAGCCCACAGTCATGGCAAAGGCAACGGCCGAGCCTGGCGTAGGGGCGATCCAAGGGTGGCTCGGGGCCGGGGGCGGGGCGGGCTTGGTGGGGGGACTCGCGGCGGCGGGAAACCTCGAAGTGCTGGCAGGACGGGCAGGCTCACATGGGCAGGCTCGCACGGCCGTGACCACGCAGACGAGTCGGCAGCGCAACCTGGATATTGGCCAAGTAAGCTGGCGACGCACGCACGCCTCCCTGGGGCTCGGGTGGCAATCGCTCGGGGCTGCCTCCGGTTCTTTCTGGCAGGCGTCAGCCGATGCTGACGTGCTGCTCGGCTGGCTGACGGCGTCGGGAAACGGTTTCGCGCCGAGCAATCGGCAGGATGTCTTCGAGTACGGTGTCGGGGCAGGACTGCGCGGACAACGCAAGATCGGCGGTTGGACTCTGTGGTTGGAATTTCGCACCGACTTGTGGGCCCGGCAACAGCGAGCCGTGCTGTCGGGCTCGCAGTCGGATGCAGCGCTCCCACGCCTAGACCTGATGGCGACCCTCGGGGTGTCGCGGCTGGTATTTCGTTGAAACCTATTGCACAGCCCTCGACAACAGATAGTTCAACCATGGCAGCCCCGAAGCAAGTGCCCGGCCCGACCCTCGTCCGCGCGGCGGCTCCGAGCTCGTTTGCCGCGGCCTACCGCGACCACGCGGCGCGAGTGGCTCGCTGGGTCGGGCACCTCGGCGGACTCGAATGCGATCTGGAGGATGTGGTGCAGGAGGTGTTCCTGGTGGTCAGCAGAAAATGGGCCACCTTTCGCGATGACGGCAATTTCACTGGCTGGCTGTTTGGAATCACGCGCAAGATCGCGGCGAACCAGCGTCGGCGCCTGCGTTGGCGGCGCTTGTGGGACGGTGACCACGCCCTCGCCGGCCTGCGCTGGGAAGGGCTGGACGCAGACGCCGAGCTGGAGCGCCGCCGGGTGGTGACGCTTTTTCATCGCGCCCTCGACCGTCTGCCGGAGAAGCAGAGGTCGGTCTTCGTGCTCTACGAGCTGGAAGGCATGTCGACCCCGGCCATCGCAGAGCTCACGCAACGAAACTTGTCCACGGTCAAGGTCCAGCTGACCCGCGCACGACAGCATTTCATCGCGGCCTACCAGCGGCTGCTGCGCAGAGAGTGCGAGGGTGAAGGACTCGAGCTGTCGCAACTTGCACAAAGAGTCGTCGCTGCCGACGGGCAGTCACCCCTTCGACTCGGAAAGAAGCCGTCATGAACCTCGTGCCTGGGGATCCGGTCCGTCTCATGGATCAGCGTGACCAGCCGCAGCTGGTCGAGCGCATCGCGGGTCAAGCGGCTCGCGACCTGGCAGATCCCCCACGGCTTTCATCCACCGCGATGGCCAGAATTGCCGTCCAAGTCGATGCGGCGCGGATGCAGGCGGCCAGGACGCACGAACCGCTTCGATTCGGCTGGGTTCTGGTGATGGGCGCCTTCTTGCTGGGGATTGTGACGGCCGCATCGGCCGCGCACCTGGATCTGCTGCCTCGCTGGATCACCCCAAGAGTGCAGGACAGGCCCAAGTTGGTGTTGCATCGGACGACGCCGGGCCCGGCGAAGGCACGAAGATTCGCACGGAACGATCAGCCGAGTCTGCCGGCGACGGCGGCAACACCGGCTGCATCCCCACC
Source organism: Myxococcales bacterium (assembly GCA_003159055.1). Next base: position 5,561 of record PMLH01000493.1, on the reverse strand, counting down.
CTCTGCAGATCCGATCCCGGAACCTGCGCCCGTGCCCGTGCCTGCACCGATAGAGAGCGGGCAAGTCGCGGCCGACCGGGGCGTGGAGGCGACGAGGCAAGAGGCAAAGCCCCTTGCGAAAAGGCGCCTCGGCGGCGGGCCTCGAAAGCCGCCGTCGGTGGCGATGCGGGATCCCGAGCCCGGGACGTCCTCGGTTCCGACCGGGCATCCGCTGCCGCTTCCCACTTGGCCGGCCGGCTCCTCAGCTTTGCCGCCTGCCGAGATCGCCGCGCCGCCGCTGTCAGCCGAGCGCAGGCCGCCCGAGCAGCAAGGCGCGTCGCCCTCAGCTCCTCCACACCAGACCGTGCCGGTTTCGTCTGAACTGGGAACGGACATGGAAGAACAAGGAGGGCTTCCAACCCTTCCCGCAACGGCACGCCCCGAGCGAGGCTCGAACGCTGTCCACGCGACCGCCAGGGAGAACCTTCCGGCGACGGTACGCGCCGAGCGAAGCTCCGCGGCTCCCCACGCGAGCATGTATCTCAAGGAGATCGTGCGCGCGCTTCGCATCGACCATTCGCCGAGCCAGGCCCTCGCGCTTCTCGATCGAAACGCGAGCGAGCTGGCCGGCAGTGCCTTTGCCGAGGAGTCGCTCCTGCTCCGGGTGGAGGCCATGCTGGCACTTGGACAGCGGAGCGCTGTTTTGCGCCTGCTCGACGGAACGTCCCTGACCGACGTGGCGGCGTCGCGTGGCCTTCTAATCACTCGCGCCGAGCTGCGGGCGGCGACGAACCGCTGTGCGGAGGCCATCGGCGACTTCGACCTGGTGCTGGCGGAAGCCCGGCGGCCGCCCAAGCAGGCGCTGTTGGGGCGCGCGCTGTGCAAACAGAAACTGGGCGACACTGCTGGCGCGAATGCCGACTTCGATCGCTACCGCCGCGAGTTTCCCGACGATCCGCTGCCGTAGCTGGAGTTTGCTCGCAGTCCGGCCGAGGTACCGATGCAACCTTGGACGCCCAACATGAAACACGCCACCGACGAAGTTGTTCCCCGGCCTTCGCGTGCGATTGCATTGTGGCCGCAATCACAGCCATCGGACGGTGGCGTGAGGCTACGCGCCAGTCATGGTGGTAGGGTGTGGTCGGTGCGCATCGGGTATTCTCTCAATCACCCAATGCCCATCCAACTCGATGCGCGCCGATCTTGTCGTCTGCCAGTCGTTGCCAATCTAGCAATCGCCGGGCGCGCGAGGTGCGACCGGAACGCGGGCTTGGCCGCCACCTTTGGCAATGCCATCCGCAGAGCTGTGAGCTTCGCGAGCGAAGCCAGCGCAGAAGACCCCGTCTTCCGCAAGTAGCTCCTGCATGGCCGGAATGATGCGCGCACGAGCTTCGGACACCAAGGGTGCAAGACCTTCATAGCAGAAGATGGCGTCGAAAGGCCCCGTCAGCGGCAATGGCGTTCGAGCGAGATTGAGACAACGATAGCTCAAGTGTGTCCGCATGGCTTCGGCGATGGCGACGCCACCGCAGCTTCGGTAGAAGTACCGTCGGCGGAGCGCCGCGGGCACCTGCTCGACTTGCGAGCGTTCGTAGACGCCGCGTTGGCCCGCTTCGAGGGCACCGTTGGAAACGTCGGTGACGAGAATGTTCAGATCGAGGCGCTCGGGGTGGATACCGTGCAATTCGGCAACTTGATGCGTGATGATTTCCATGGCGTAAGCCTCTTCCCCCGAGCCGCAACCCACCGACCAGAAGCGAAACCGGCGTTCGCCTTGCGCCAGCTTGCGCTCGACGTACGAGTACAATTGCAAATAGTCGAGCCACCGATCAAAGAATTGCGCCGGCCTCGGACGAACGAGCTGCCAGAAGCCAATAATCTCTTCGACGCCGCCCTCCTCATATAGGCGACACAAATACCTGCGCAATGGCAAATTCAAATGCTGCAAGCGTTTGGCAACTCGAGCCCCGACGAGCGGCTCCCATTCCCTAGGAATGTCGAGCCCCAAGTACCGGATGGCGAGATTGCGAAAGCTGCACACAACTACCAGGGGTACCGCTTCTTCGCTCATAAACAACCTTTCGGCTCCCAATATCCTCCCGAGCGGCCGTGCGGCACAAGGAACAGTCGCTCGGCCGACATCCGGACCGGATTGCGCAGTCGCAAACCGCCGAGTAATTACACTGACCGCCAACGCAATAGCGTCACACCCTAGTGTGTTGGGAACGGCTCGGTCCGACCGTCACCACGGGCTGCTAGGGAGTCGGACAACTCCAGAGGAGCTCCCCGGTGGTCCGGTTCAGATTGCATGTGCAAGACGCAGGCGTCGAGAGGCTAGAGCAAGCCTGACGTGCAATATTGCAAGGCGACCTGTCGAGATAGCCGGAGGGATGAAAGGTGGTCGTAGACGTCGTCGTGGTGGTGGCCCCGGCCGTGGCCGACGAAGATCACTCCGGACACGGACACGTCCACGACCACGACCTTCTGCGGCTATCGCGGGATTGGGGCGCGCCCAGAACCTTGGCAGCCCGGGCGCAACGGTTCCGCCGAGCGCCGGACTCAGAACACCATGTCGCGTTCGTTGGTCTCTTTGACCTTCGCCAGGCGTTCGATCAGCGTCTGCTTCATGGGCGAATCTTCCAGCTTGTCCAGCTCGACTTGGATCTGCGCCAGGCCGGACTTGGCGGTCTCGGGGCTGGCGTAGTCGACCAGGTACTCCATGAAGGTGGTCAGCGCGTTGGGGGTGCAGAAACGCTTGATGAATCCGGGGATGGCGAACTCCATGAAGTGCTCACCGGTGCGGCCGAGGCGGTAGCAGGCAGTGCAGAAGCTCGGGACGTGGCCTTGCAGGGTCAGCTCGCGAATGACGGTGTCGAGCGAGCGCAGGTCGCCCAGGGCGAACTGCTCGCGTTCCAAGCGCTGGCCGCAGGTCTGCTCGGTGTAGCCGCCAAGCTCGATGCAGGAACCGGCGTCGATCTGCGAGACGCCGAATTCCATCGCGCTTCGGCGCAGCTCGGCGGTTTCGCGCGCCGTCAGGATGAGTCCAGTGTACGGCACGGCCAAGCGCAGGACGGCGATCAGGAACTTGAAGTCGTCGTCATTGACCAGATTCCCTTTGCCGACGTCCATGCCCGAGGCAGGCTGCAGGCGCGGAAAGCTGATGGTGTGCGGGCCGCAACCGTAGCGGTTCTTGAGAAACACGGCGTGGCTGACCAACCCGAGCACGTCGAAGCGCCAATCCGCGAGGCCAAAAAGAGCGCCGATGCCGAGATCGTCCTGCCCTACTTCGAACGCGCGGCTTAGGGCGTCAAGTCGCCACAGGTAGTCGCCCTTCGGCGTTCCGCGCGGGTGCATGGCCGCGTAGGCCTTGTGGTGATAGGTCTCCATGAAGATCTGGTAGGTGCCGATGCCGGCCGCCTTGATGGTCTTGAAGCCGGCGTGGTCAAACGGCGCCGCATTCACGTTCACACGCCGAATTTCGCCGTGGCCGCTGCGCACATCGTAGATGTCGCGAATGCAGGTGGCGATGAAGTCGGCGTCGTAGCGCGGGTGTTCGCCGAACACGACGATCAGCCGCTTGTGACCCTGCTTCTCCATCGCCACGACTTGCTCGCGAATTTCGTCCGTGCTCAAGGTGCGCCTGACGGCATCCTTGTTCTTGCGCTGGAAACCACAGTAGGCGCAGTCGTTCACGCACATGTTGCCGAGGTAGAGTGGCGCAAACAGAACGATGCGGTTGCCGTACACGCGCTGCTTGAGATCGCGTGCGGCGGCGAAGACCTCTTCCCGCAATTCCGGACTGCGTGCGTGGAGTAGCACGGCCGTCTCCTCGACGGTGAGCGCCTGCTTGTCGAGCGCCTTGGCGATCACCTCGCGCAAGCGCCCGACGTCGACCAGGTCGGCGCCGCCAACAAGCCTTTCGAGGCGTGCATCGTCGATAAAATCTTCTGCGTGGCTGCTGAGCGTTTGCGACAGGGGCAACATCTAGAAACTTCCTTCCTTCGTGCTCAAAGGTAGCGCACCTGCGCACAACGGCCACGAGATCTCATTCAGGATGCGAGAAAAACATACTCTGCACCTGAATACCTTTTAGGCGGCGCAGCTCGTCTGACAGAGCGTCGATCTCTTGGTTGGTTCCCACCGCTTCGATGATGACGAGGCCGTTCGGCGAAGCGGCGTCTTCGTTCACGTCGTGAAGGCCGAGTCGGGTTCGGATGTTCTTTCCATACTTGGACAGGATCTGCTGAACCTCGCCCGCATGGGTTGCGCGGTCAGTGATGTGAATGCCGACAATGCGGTGGTCTTTCATGGTTCTGTTTTCTTTTCCGGCAGTGCTGCCTTGAGCGTGACAGTGAAGGTGCTGCCCCGGTCGGGCTCGGATGCCACAGTGGCGTCGCCATGATACATGCCCGCGATGCGTTTGACCGTAGCCAACCCCAGCCCCGATCCTTCGATACCACGCGTCTTCGCGTTCTTGATGCGGACGAAATCACCAAACAGCTTGGCGGCTTCCTCGCGCGTGAGCCCGACCCCGGTGTCCTGGACCACGACCTCGAACACATCCTCGTGGCGACCAAGCTCGACCCGAACCGACCCACCCTCTCGGTTGTACTTGATCGCGTTGGTAAGCAGGTTGTTGAAAATGATCTCCAGCTCGGCCCGCACCGCGATCAACTCCAAAGGGGCGCACGGGACAAGCTCTACCGTGAGCTTCTTCGCCTCGGCTTGGGTGCGCAGGCCATCCAGGCAGTCGCGCGCCACGTCCGCAAGATTCACGGTGGTGAAATCGCGCGCCTTCATGCCAGCTTCCAGGCGAGTCACGTCGAGCAGATCGAAGATCAGCTGCCGCATGCCCTGGATGCGCGCTATCGACCGCTTGACCACCCTGTGCAAGGTCTCCTCGTCGCTGACCACGCCATCCAGAATCGAGCCCAGATAGCCCTCGACCACCCCCAGTGGCGCCTTCAGCTCGTGCGCCAGCACGCGGATGATTTCAAACCGCGTGCGCCGCTGCTCGGCGGCCAGCCTCTTCGCCTGCCGACTCAAGATCAAGTCGCGGGTCGCACGACGAACCGCGGACTTGATTTCATTCGGCGTGAACGGCTTGGGCAGAAAATCGAAGGTACCACCGCGGGTGGCTTCAACGGCGGTGGTTACCGAAGCATACGCGGTGATCATGATGGTGAGCACGGGAGGTTCCAGGCCGCGCGCCACTTTGAGGACGTCGAGGCCACCGATCCCCGGCAGCTTCAGATCCAGCAACAATATGTCCGGGGGCATGTCGCGCAGTCGATCGATCGCCTCCTCGCCGGTAGCGGCCGACTCGATGATGTAGTGGGTCTCTGCTTCGATGTCGGGAAAGGCGGCGACGAATTTCTCCAGCACGCGCGTGACGCCCAGGCGAATGCCTTCCTCGTCATCCACCACCAGAATGCGCAATGGCTCGGCCATCACCCGATCCTCTCCTGCGAATCAGTCATGACCTGGTTGTGCGGGATCGAGACCTTGAACCGCGTCCAAGTGGCCCCCTTCCCCGGATCCGCGTTCGATTCGAGGGTGATGTCGCCCCGGTGCATCTTCAC
>PMLH01000208.1 GCA_003159055.1 Myxococcales bacterium | reverse complement strand
GGTGGCTTCCACCACGACCTCGACTGTGTAGGTCTGGTCGTCCAAGTACATGCGTCGGACCGCCTCGGCCGTGGGCAAATCGATGAATACGCGGACGCTGCTGAACAGGTCACTCTCAACCAGGCGCTGCTCGGCAGCGCTGAGCACGGCAAAGTCCACGGGATCGCCCCACTTGAGGTGCATGCGTGCTGCCAATACCCGCGTCGTGACGTCTGCCCGACCGCGAACGACGACGTTACCCACGACACNNACAGGCAGAGCTTAGCGCCAGGCATATCTTTGTCCCTGTCAGCAAGGGCCGACTTCGCTGCAACCTTCGCGCCAGACCAGGTTGACCCACGAAGCCCGATGACGCGTGCTTGGGTTTGATGCGACTTGCACTTCATTTTGATTGCTTCAGCCAGTTATCGCGACTGCACGGGTCGTAATTGCTGGACCTACTCGCGTCGGATCGCTGGCTCGAAAGCTGCTGTGGTGCGGATGGTCGTGAAACGAGTCGAAGAAGGGAACTGGGATTTGCCACAACGCTTGCGGCCAAGATGGCGGAACTTTTTCGTGCGCCTCTACAAGAGGTATGAAGACCATGGGGTGGCCGACAGCGCGGCTACTCTCGGCTACTATTTCGTGTTCTCGCTGTTCCCGTTTTTGGTCTTTCTTGCCACCTTGACTGTCTTCATCCCTCATGTGCAAGCCTCGGTCGACATGCTGCTGGCGCGCGCCCGCGTCTTCCTTCCGTCCGAGGCGATGGCCGTCGTCGAGCCGCACCTGCGTGGGCTCGTGGCCAATTCCAAGCCGCAGCTACTGACCCTGGGCCTCGCTGCGGCCNNGCCTACGACGTCAAGGAGTCCCGCCCGCTGTGGAAGACGGAGCTGCTCGCATTCGGCGTGACGATCGGGGGAGGGCTGCTCTTGCTGGTGGGAATCGCTGTGTTGGTGTCGGGCGGCAGCGCTGGGCAGTGGGCTGCCCGCCATCTTTCCGTCGCCGACGAGTATGTGACCGTTCTGAGGTGGATTCGCTGGCCGATCACCACACTCGTCATCATGCTCGGCGCTGCGTTCACCTACTACCTAATGCCGGACGTCAGACAGAAGTTCAAGTTCATCACGCCGGGGTCCGTGGTCGGGACGCTGGTTGGGTTCCTGGCCAGCTGGAGTTTCGGGGTATACGTCTCACACTTCGGCAGCTACAACGTCACCTACGGCTCGATCGGAGGCGTTATCGTGCTGCTGACTTGGTTCTACATCACAGGGTTCATCCTGCTGATGGGCGGGGAAATCAACGCGATCATCGAGGACGCCTCGCTGGATGGCAAGCAAAGCGGCGCGCGCGCACCGAACCAGGCTCCGCCACCACCGGACCAGCGCCCGAGCGCCATGCCTCCGGGTGCGACAGAGTCGGCCAGCGTTGCCGAGCGCTCCAAGGGCGGCAAAACAAAGTGAGCTCAAGTCAATGGTGCATGGCTTTGGGCCAAGGTCTGTAGCAGGAGAATGGGCCAACCTCAGCAAAGGTCGAACCGGCGATCGTGCGCACCACTCCTTCGATCTGATGGAGAAGGTACGTCAGGTTGATTGAGAAGACCAATGCCGACACCTTCCGGCGGTGCAAGCCACTGAATTCATTGTCGTCCCAATGATGGCCCGGATTCTGCTGTAGATGACTGCGGAGACCGGTTGGGAAAGTGAGGCGATCATGCCGGGTTTGATGTGGCCGCACTTGCGACATCCGCGCGACGTAGGCGCCATGGTCGAAGCCCAGGCAAGGCGCTGGACGCTGAGGCAGCGTGGGCGCTGGGAACCCATGGTTGGGACGTGGCCGGTCGTGACAATCTCACGTGAACCTGGCGGCCATGGACCTGCACTTGGGCGCGGCTTGGCAGAACGACTCGGTTTCAGCTACTGGGATCGCGAGCTTGTGGTGGAGCTCGCGCGCCTTCTGAACGAGGACAGCGCGACCGATATCATGCTCGACGGACGGACCCGCGACGCGATTGAGGCCTTTCTCGGCACCTCTGTCCCCGAGTCGACAGTCATTTCGGCAGCCTACACCGACCGAATCCGTCTGGTCGTGGATTCGATTGCACGCCGAGGTGGAGCGGTACTCGTCGGCCGGGGAGCCCACATTCTGGTGGCCTCTCGCCACGCCCTTCGCGTGCACCTGGTGGCTCCGTTGGGGCCGAGTCCCCTTGGCCGAGAGGTCGGCGACCCGGCTGACTTCGACGTCGTCGTCAACTCTGGAACCTATGAGGGGGAGCGCGCGGCCAGTTTGGTGCTGATGGCGTACCTTGCCAAGTTTGGCGATTGGCCAATGACTGCGCTCGGTCTGCTACATCGTCGAGGAACGAGGCTTGCTCCCTTGTTGGTGCCATACGGTGCGGCTAGCCCCAAGACGTCGCCGGGCCTCATGGGCGAGGCGATCGTGCAGCATGAGCCGAGGTTCGCAAACTCGACCGAGACGGTGGTGAAGTTGACCTGAGCCTGGAATTCTCATGGACACAAGGACCTCCGGCGAACCCTCACCCCCCATCCCGCCACAGCGGATGGACGCCTTGACCGAGCTGGCCATGGACCTGC